>NZ_JACRWG010000013.1:0-44883 GCF_014306455.1 Catenibacterium faecis | reverse complement strand
TCAACCTTTCTCATAATAACCTCCCCTGGAGGTTATAGTTTAACACGGCAAGTTGATATTGTCCCAATTGGGACAATATCAACTTGGATACATTAAGACATTATCATATTGGAATCAGAAAATATTACAAATTGTAAGCGTGCACTGTTGACATATCGTTTAAAACTCATGTATACTGTTGTCGAAGGATTGTTACTTTAAGTAGGCAAGACCGTCATTCATAGGCCCTTTTTAGGGTATCGTGAATGCGGTCTTTTTTTTGTTTCAATCTATCAAATTTAAGAGTGGAGGTGAAATCTTTAGTCTTATCAACAAAGAAAGAGGTGAAATAATGAAAGGGAAAAAAATTGTTGAAGTAGGCTTAGCTGCAATTATTGCGCTATCGGGAGTTGCTTCTGCAGCTGCACCAGCTTTCGCGGCACCTAATGTGATTTATCCAAATGTACAAAGCTACACAAAGGATTCAGACACATTTACATTGCCAAAGAAAAGCCGTTTACTTGTGGTTTCAAATGAAAAGTCACTTAATAATGAAGTGTTATTACGTGACTTGAAACGTGCAAGTTCGCAGTTAGCAGACAGAAGTGTTTTATCAGAAGCACCACAGATTGTTTTTGGTACATTAGAAAATGCTGCAGACAATGACATCATTGTAAAAATGGGAACTAACCCAGATTTAACTGGTAAGAATGATGCTTATGCAGTAGATATTAAGAATAATATTACTATTTCTGCAGAAGATGAAACAGGAATCTATTATGGTTTAACATCTGTGATCCAAATGTTAATTGAAGGTGACAATGTTTTAACTAAGGGAAATATTGTTGACTATTCAGATGTAGAAGACCGCTCATTCCATTTGGACTGTGCAAGAAAGTTCTTCACAAAGGATTGGATCATTTCATTAATCAAGGATTTATCTTGGCAGAAATACAATTCAATTCAGCTTCATTTCTCTGAAAACGAAGGTTTTAGATTACAGAGTGATACTCTTGAAGCAATTGATGGCTTCCAGTATGTAAACAACCAGTATTTAACTAAACAGGATATGTTAGAAATTATTCAGGTTGCAAATGAATATCATATCGAAGTTATCCCATCTTTAGACTCTCCAGGTCACCTTGGTGCAGTTCTAAGATATTTACCATCTGACTATAGCTGTGCAAGCTTATTCCCATCTGATGGTAGAAGAGCACAGTGCTTCAATATCTTTACAAATGACGAAGCACGTGGCTTCTTAATCGATTTAATGACTGAATTTATCGATTTCTTCTCAGAAGCTGGATGTAAGAGATTTAACATTGGTGGAGATGAATTCTTAGAAAAATTCTCTAACTTCTCCAATGAACAGTATGTACAGATCATGGAATACTTCAATGAAGTATCTGGAATCGTCAAGTCAAAGGGTATGACTCCTAGAGCCTGGAACGATGGTGTGATGTATGGAAACTATACTGGATATAAGTTAGATCCAGATATCGAAATCTGTTATTGGGCTGCTCCACAGAACTGTGCAAGCATTGAAAAGTTTGTAGCAAATGGTAACAAAGTTATCAACTACTCTGATATTTACATGTATTATGTATTATCTTCTTGGTGGTTACAGAATGCATGTCCTGAAGGGGATAGAATTTATAGAGAATGGAATCCTGGTAAGTTCTCTACATTACAGGGTGGCATTCCACAGACTTATAACAAACCTTATGCAAACTTTATTAAAGGTGGTTCTTATGCAATTTGGTGTGACGTTCCAGGTTATATGACTCAGGATTCAGTGGCCAATAACATCTTCTATAGAACACGTGCAACTGCATATAAGATGTGGAACACATCAGACTCAATGCCTGAATATGCAGATGTGAAGAAGGCATTTGATAAGATTGGACGCGTTCCTGGTTATAAGAGCGTGTTACCAGAACCAGGTCAGGTTCTTTATGAAGGACAGTCTGTTGCACTTACAATTGAATATAAGAATGAATTTGGACAGACTATTGAACCAACAGAAACTTTATATGGCTTAAAAGACAATGAATACACTATTGAACCTAAGGAACTTTATGGTTATAAGTTCGAAAAGGCAAGTGAATCATTAACAGGCGTATATAAAGAAAACAAAACAATCACTTTAACTTATAAGACATTCACTGATAAGGCACCATTAATCAATGAAGTGAATAATGCGTTAGTGATTAAGGATTATATTCCTGAAACAGTGAAGGAATATAAGGAAGCTCTAGACGTTGCGAAAGACGTTAAAGAAGATCCTTCAGCAGGACAGAAGAAAGTTGATGAAACATTAGCTACACTTCGTACTGCAAAAGAAAAAGCTGTAAAGGCTAAATTTTATAAGTTATATGTAGAAGCAAATTATCCAGTAAGTGATGCTGCTTATGCATCTGGATATCAGGCTTATATGAATGCCGTTAATAACGGAAAGAACACTCTTAAAGATGAAAACTTAGATGTTGAAACAGCTGAAACTGCTTATAACAACATTATGAACGCAAAGAAAGCATTAATTAAGAAAGCTGCAGATAAGCCTACAATTTCTGCAACTAAGGGATATTATAGCTGGTACTCATACAACAACATGATTGACGGTAACCGTAATTCTAAGTGTTGGTTTGGTGCTAACCAGACGGCTGGAGATGAAGTATTATTCACATTCCCAACTAAAGTAAAATTATCAGGTGTGAATGTTGTACAGGCAGCCCAGGGTGATATCTTACGTGATGCTGAAGTTCAGATTTCTGCTGATAAGGTAAATTGGACAACAGTAGGTACATTAAAGGATACTGATCCATTGGAAAAGAGATTTGACTTTGATGCTCAGGAAGTTAAGTATGTAAGAATCTACATCAATTCAGGATATGGAGCTTGGTATCAGATTTCTGAAGTTGAGTTCGTATTAGAAGCAATTGATGAAGATACTACATTAAAAGATTTAATTGAAAAAGCTAAGGAAGAAGATTTAGAAGGCAAGACAATTGCATCTAGAGATGAATTCTTAGAAGCACTTATTGAAGCTCAGAAAGCATTAGTTGCTGAAGATATCAAGAATGAAGCTATTATTAACCGCTTAAATAAAGCTATTGAAGGCTTAGTTGATGCACCTGTAGTGAATACAGATGCTCTTGTTAAAGCAGTTGCTAAAGCAGATGATTTAACTGAAGATGTAGTAAATAAAGCAATTAAAAAGAACGTTGAAGTATTCAACAAAGCATTAGCTGATGCTAAGGCTGTTCTTGCAAAGGGTGAACCTACTCAGGAAGAAATCGATGCAGCAGCTAAGGCATTAAATGAAGCGTTAGATGGATTAAAGGTTCTTAGAGGTAATCCAGAAGCTTTAAATTCAGCTCTTGAAGCTGCTAGTAAGAAAGACGAAAGCAAATATACTGCTGAATCTTGGGCAGCATTAATGGCTGTAGTAGAAGAAGTAAAGGCTATTGACTTAGAAAATGCAACTCAGAAAGAAATTGATAAAGCTGTAGCTAAGTTAAATAAAGCAGTAGACGCATTAGAAGAAAAGGTTGTAATTGAACCAGAAAAACCAACTGTTCCAGAAAAACCTACTGAAAAGCCAACAGAAAAACCAACTGAAAAGCCAGCAACTAAACCAGAAGATAAGAAGAATGATACTGTCAAGACAGGAGATTCTACTATGATTTTAGGTATGGTTGCATTAATGGCTGTTTCAGCTATCGTTTATAACTCTTTAAAAAGAAAAAAATTTAATTAATACGTAAGAGGCAGGTTTGCCTGCCTCTTACTTGATAGGGAATAATACAATGAACAAGAATAATATGAAACGTGTGTTAATGAGCGTTATGCTCGTTTCTTCTATGACTCTTTCAAGTGGTGCTATTGTGGCTCAAGCGTACAATGGTACATCAGCTATTACTGAAAGAACAATGACTAATGAACAGCTCGTTGCTGCAACAACACCTATCCTACAGTCATATACTAAAGATGCATCTGATAAGACATGGGTTATGACTAAGGATTCTAAGTTCGTTATTGTAGCTAATGAAGCTAACTTAAAGAATGAAAGACTTGCTGAAATTGTTAAATTAGTGAATTCTGAATTCATGGCAAAACAGATTGTTTCTAGTGATGCTCAGGCTATGCTTTATAATCAGGATGGAACACCTACTGATATCACTATCGATATCAAGCCTGTATCAGAAATTACTGATAAGACTACAAGTAAAGAAGCTTATAAAATTACAATTGATGATACTGGTATTCATTTAACTGGTGCAAGTGAAACAGCTGTATTATATGGTTTACGTACTATTGAACAGCTTTCAATTGCGAATAATAACACTTTAGCTTATGGTGAAATCGTTGATTATCCTAATGTTGCTGAACGTCGTATTCATGTAGATATGGCTCGTAAGTATATTTCTAAAGAATGGTTCATCAGACAGATCAGAGAAATGTCTTACTTTAAGATGAATGCAATCCAGATGCATTTCTCAGAAAACCTAGGTTTCCGTATTGAATGTGAAACAGATCCATCAATCGTATCTGAACAGCATTTAACTAAAGCTGATGTAAGAGAAATTCTTGCAGAAGCAAAGAAGTATGGTGTTAAAGTTATTCCATCATTTGACTCTCCAGGCCATGTTGACCAGATTTTAAGAGCACATCCAGAATATGGACAGGTAGATGCATATGGTAATAATTATAAATCAGGTTTAGATGTTACTAATCCTGAAGCGATTAAGTATATTTATAGCTTATATGATGAATATATGGAATTATTTGAAGGATGTACAGATTTCCACATCGGTGGCGATGAATATATGGAATTTGACCGTGCACCTTTCACTACTCAGTACAAGTCTGTATTAGATAATTATGCAAGAGAAAACATTGATCCTAATGCAACTTGGAAGGATGTTATTGCGAAATATATCAATGACTTAGCAGAACATGTACATGAAAAAGGATTTACTCCACGTATTTGGAATGATGGTATCTACTATGGAGAAAATTCATACTATGATAAGAAACAGCTGATCAAAATGCATAAGTATATTGGTATTGATTTCTGGAGTCAGATGTCTTGGAACTATAGTATCGCAAAACTTCAGACTTTCTTAGATAAGGGTCATGATACTATTTATAACGTAAATGCTAGTTTCTTCTATTATGTATTAAGACCATCTATGCCAAATGATGGACGTAAACAGCATTCATTTGATAACTTAAATTCTGATAAGTTAATCTTTGATGAATGGACTCCAGGTAAATTCCAGGCTAACACTATTGCTGATGATAACCCTGCTATTAAGGGTGCTTCACTTGCAATCTGGTGTGATAAGGCTGATGTATGTGATGAAGATACTATTACTGAAGATATCGCAAATGAAATGCGTGCACTTGCAACTAAGGCATGGAATACAAGTTCTAACAGCATTATTTCACATGATCAGTTCAAGGCTAACTATGCAAAACTTGGACATGTTGCAGCATTTGAAAAGGGTTCTACTTTACCAGATTCTGGATCAATCTTACCAGCTGATTCTTTAGGTAAAGTGACTATTAAATATGTAGATAAAGATGGTAAGGAATTAAAGAGTCCTGTAACTCGTTATGGTAATATCGGTGATGAATATAACTTCACTGCTGAAAAGATTTATGGTTATCGTTTAGTGTCTGATAAAGACAGTGCAACTGGTACATATAGTAAGAAGGGTGATACTTTCACTTTCACTTATGAAATCTACACAGATAAAACTGACTTAAAGGCTGCTTTAGATAATGCTTTAGATGAAAATGTATACATTGGTGCAACACTAGGTGAATATAAAACTGCATTAGATGAAGCACAGAAACTTTATGATGATAAGGATGCATTACAGCAGGATGTAGATGCTATCTTGACTACGTTAAATAATGCTAAGAAGAAAGCAGTTAAACGTGCTTATTATGCATTATGGGTAGAAGTAGAAAACCCAATGGCTGATAACGGATATGCATCAGGATATCCTGAATACTTAGAAGCTGTAAAGAATGGTAAGAAGGTTCTTTATGGTGAAGAAGTGACTGATGAAGCAGTAAAGACTGCATATGATGCATTAGTTGCTGCTAGAAATGGTTTAATGAAACGTGATGGTACTGTTCCTAGTATTGAAGCATCTGATGGATATTGGCAGTTAGGTGTATCTCCAAGTGATAAATATAGCTATGAAAAGATGTTTGATGGTAATAGAGAGACATTCGCTTGGTTCAATGATGCTCAGAAGGTAGGTAAACATATTACATTTACTTTACCTAAGACAGTAAATATGAGTGGTATTAAGATCTCTGCACCTGAAAGACCAGGCTCAGATATTATTAAGAATGCTGATATCATGGTTTCTACAGATAAAGAAAATTGGACAACTGTAGGTAATTTAAGAATGACTGCAGATACTCTTGAACAGTCATTTACATTTGATAAACAGTCAGTGAAGTATGTAAAACTTGTGATGAAAGAAGCAAGTGAAAGCTGGTATAAGATTGCAGAAGTACAGTTTACTTATGATCAGGTTGAAGAAACAACTGAACTTAAAGATTTATTAACAGAAGCTTATAATCAGGATTTAACTGATAAGACAAGTGATTCCGTTGATACATTCTTAGACGCATTAGTAGAAGCACAGAAAGCTTATGCAAGAGAAGATTTAAATAATGAGGAAGTAATCAATGCATTACGTACAGCAATGAAGAATTTAAAGGTAGTTTCTAAAGTAAATAAGGCTGATCTTGAAAAAGCAGTGACTAAAGCTGAAGCTATCTCTGAAGAAACATTAAATAAGGCTGTTAAGAAAGCACGTGATGCATTTACTAAGGCATTAAATGATGCAAAAGCAGTATTTGAAAACAAAGATGCTTCTCAGGAAGAAGTTAATGAAGCAACTAAGAAGCTAGAAGATGCTATTAAGGGCTTAGATGTTCTTAAGGGTGATACAACTGCATTAGATGCAAAACTTGCTGAAATTAAGAAATTAGATGAAAGTAAGTATACTGAAGAATCTTGGACGGCATTAATGAATGTTGTTGCAGAAACTAAGGGTCTTGACAAAGAAAATGCAACTCAGGTAGAAGTGGATGAAGTTGTGGCTAAGTTAACTAAGGCAGTAGACGCTTTAGAAGTAAAGGTGAATAAGGCTGAACTTGAAAAAGCAGTGACTAAAGCTGAAGCCATTTCTGAAGAAACTCTAAATAAGGCTGTTAAGAAAGCACGTGATGCATTTACGAAAGCATTAAATGATGCAAAAGCTGTATTTGAAAATAAAGATGCTTCTCAGGAAGAAGTCAATGAAGCTACTAAGAAGCTAAAAGACGCTATTAAGGGCTTGGATGTTCTTAAGGGTGAAATAACTGCTTTAGATGCAAAACTTGCTGAAATTAAGAAATTAGATGAAAGTAAGTATACTGAAGAATCTTGGACTGCATTAATGAATGTTGTCGCAGAAGCTAAGGGGCTTGACGCAGAAAATGCAACTCAGGTAGAAGTAGATGAAGTTGTGGCTAAGTTAACTAAGGCAGTAAATGCTTTAGAAGAAAAGGTTGTAATTGAACCAGAAAAACCAACTGTTCCAGAAAAACCTGAAATTAAGCCAGAAACAAAACCAGAAGTGAAACCAGAAACTAAACCAGAAGATAAGAAGGATGATACTGTTAAGACAGGTGATCCTACTTCATTATTCGGATTAGTATCTGCTATGGCTTTATCTCTAGCAGGTTTTGTATCTGTGAAGAAGAAAAAAGACTAAATCTTTGAAGGGATAGTGTAATGCTATCTCTTCTTTTTTTCTTACAAAAGAAGTGAGATGTATAAATTATAATGTGAAGTGAATATGATATCATAGATATAAGAGAGGGGTGAGCATAATGAAGGATGCTTATATTAATGGAAAAATAATAGATGGTACCAAGGAGATGCAGGTTAAGGAAGAATATGCGATTCTTGTAGAACAGGGGAAGATTAAGGATGTTGTTTTACAAGAAGAAGCTGATTTAACAGGCTATAATGTAGTTAATTTAAAAGGGAACTATATTATGCCAGGTCTTATTAATATGCATGTACACTTAGCAGGAAACGGTAAACCACAAAAGAAACAGAGAGATAATGCAAAGTTAGTAAACTTCTTAATGAGTAATCCACTTACTCGTGCTATTGCTCATAATATGGTGAGTGGGTTTGCGGAAATGGAGTTACTCAGTGGTGTCACTACGATTAGAACAGTAGGTGGTATTAGAGATTTTGATACACGTGTACGTGATGAAATTAATTGCGGGAAGAAGAGAGGTCCACGTATTTTAGCAGGTAATGAAGGTATTTCAGTCCCTCATGGTCATATGGCAGGGAGTGTAGCAATTGCAGCTGAAACAATTGATGATGCACTTTTACAGGTAAGTAAAGCAAAGGAACAGAATGTCGATTTAATTAAATTAATGATTACAGGTGGTGTTCTAGATGCAAAGGAAAGGGGTGTTCCTGGAGAATTAAAGATGGCTCCTGAAATGGTTAAAGCGGTTTGTGATAAAGCACATGAATTAGGCTTTAAAGTGGCTGCGCATGTAGAATCATCTGATGGTGTAAGAGTGGCTCTAGAAAATGGTGTAGATTCGATTGAGCATGGGGCAAAACTCGATGATCATATGATAAAGTTATTTAAAGAAAATCATGCATTCCTATGTACTACATTATCACCAGCCTTACCATATGCTTTATTTGATCGTTCTATTACTAACGCATCAGAAGTAGAACAGTTTAATGGTAAAGTCGTATTTGATGGAATTATAGAATGTGCGAAACAGGCATTAGAAAATGATATTCCTATTGTATTAGGTAATGACGTAGGATGTCCTTGGATTACACAGTATGACTTCTGGAGAGAACTATATTACTTTCATAAGTATGTAGGTGTAAGTAATGCATATGCAATTTATTGTGCGACATTACAGGCGGCTAGAATGGCAGGTATTGATGATGAGACTGGTTCTATTGAAGTAGGTAAGTCAGCTGATATGATTGTGATGGAAGAAAATCCATTAGATGATTTACTGGCATTAAGACATATTGAATCTGTCATCATGAGAGGGCATAGAATTGATCATCCTACTAATAAGATCAATGAACAGGTAAAAACTGAATTGGATAAGTTCTTATAATGGTGTGGATCCCAATGAGGGATCCTTTTTTGATTTCCTTATGATAGGTGAAATAAAGTACAGTAAAATGAAAACGCTATCTAAATTTCACTAATTATAGTGAAATTTAGTACATTGAGGATATACAGTTTGTTGAGTAAGATATATGTGAGCTTAGTAAAAGATGTATTCACGTGAAAAACATAAATAAAAAGAGGAGGAAATTATGGGAAACAAAGCAGCATTATTGTTAATGAGTCATGGTGACTTTGCAACAGAAATTATTAAGAGCGCTGAATTAATTATTGGAAAGCAAGATAACTATGCAACTTTAGGTGTTCACATTGATGATCAAATTGATGATTTAAAGGAACAGATGTTCAAAAAAATAGAAGGTTTAGATACATCAGCTGGTTTAGTGGTATTTACTGATATTGTTGGTGGTTCACCAATGAACTTGGCACTTAATTTATTAAGTATGGAAAATGTAGTTGTTTGTTCGGGTTTGAACTTACCGATGTTATTGGAATGTGCATTTAATAGAGATAAGTCAGTTGATCAGATTGAGCAAGTATTAAAGGCAGCATATAAGAATGGTATGACAATTTTAGATAATAGTTCATTTAATCAGGAGGAAGATGAAGATGATTGTATTTTGTAGAATAGACGACCGTTTAATTCATGGTCAGGTTGTTACTACTTGGGTAAATGTTAAAAATATTGAATCAATCATTGTTGTTAATGATAAGGTGGCAGGCGATAAAATTCAGAAAAATATTTTAGCAATGGCTGCTCCTGCTGGAATTAAAGTACATGCATTTGGAGTGAAGCAGTTTGCTGATATTACTAAGAAGCAGCCAATTAAGAAAAGAACAATGCTATTATTCACAAATAGTATTGATGTTTTAGAACTAGTTAATTATGGTGTGGAAATTCCTGGTTTAAATATAGGTGGTATGAGATATCAGGAAGGTAGAAAGCAGTTAACAAAAGCGTTATCTGTAACACCAGAAGAAGAAACAGCATTTAAAGAATTATTAGATAAAGGTATCGATGTAACAATTCAGATGGTACCAAATGATGAAAAGAAAGATATTAGGGAGGTTATTTAAAGATGACTAGTGCTTTATTAGTAGCTATTTGGGCAGGTCTTTGTGCTCTAGATGATATTGGAACACAGATGTTAAGAAGACCATTATTAATTGCTCCAGTAGTTGGATTAATTATGGGTAATTTACAGGCAGGTTTAATGATAGGAGCAACACTTGAAGTTATGTGGATGGGTGTAGGTAACGTAGGTGCTTATTCTGCTCCAGATATGATTTCAGGTACTTGTATCGGTACAGCTTTAGGTATCGCTTCTGGAGGAACAGAAGTAGCAGTTGCATTAGCTGTGCCAACATCAATTTTAGCTCAGCAGTTATTAGTTATTTATAAAACTGGTATTGTTGCATTAAACCCTATTGCTGAAAAAGTAGCTGAAAGCGGTGATTTTAGCAAGATCTTCAGATTAAATTATATTCCAATGGTTATCGCTTTCTTAATTAGAGCAGTGCCAACATTTATTGCTATTTATTTAGGTGCTGGAGTTATTGATACAATCGTTGCTGCACTACCTGCAAATATTATGGGTGGATTAAAAGTGGCTGGATCTGTTATTCCTTCAGTTGGTATTGGTTTATTAATGTTAATGATGATTAAAAAAGCAGAATTATGGACATTCTTGATTGCTGGTTTTGCATTAGCAGTTTATTTAAACTTATCAGTATTACCAATTACATTAATTGCTTTACCAATCGCATTAATCTATGACTATGCTATCACTAAGCCAACTGTAACTGTAAGTGAAGTAAATACAGAAGATGAAGGAGACTATGATTTATAATGGAAAAGAGAACAAACAAGATCACTAAAAAAGATCTAGACAGAGTATTCTGGCGTATGCAGGTTTTAAACGTTACAAATAACTTTGAGTCTATGCAGGCTATTGGTTTCTTATCAAGTTTTGTTCCTGTTTTAGAAAGATTATATAAAGATAGACCAAAAGAAGAAAAAGTTGAAGCTATGAAGAGACATTTAAAGTTCTTCAACTCTCACGTTAACAGTGACGCCTTAATTCTGGGTGTTGCAGCAGCTATTGAAGAAAATACTGATGAAGATGAAAAGGATGTAGTAACTTCTGTTAAGACAGGTTTAATGGGTCCTTTAGCTGGTATTGGTGATAGTGTACTAAAGTTCACTTGGTTACCAATCTGTGGTAGTATTGGTGCTGCTTTAGCATTAAATGGTAGTGTGTTAGGTCCAATCTTAATGTTCTTACTATATAATGTTGTAAACGTTGCTACTAAGTATTATGGAATTCATTTAGGTTATAGCAAGGGTATGGACTTAGTAAATGAAGCTGGAGGCGGAGTTTTACAGAGAGTTACTAACATTGCTAATGTAGTAGGATTAATGGTTGTAGGTGCTTTGATTGCATCAGTAGTTAAGATCAATGTACTTCTTGAATTTGGAGCTGCTAAGAACGTTATCAAATTACAGGATTTATTTGACAAGGTTATGCCTGGTTTCCTAGGGCTACTAATCACAGTTATTGTTTATAGAATTTTAAAGAAAACAAATGGTAAACATGCTCCACTTATCATTATCGCTCTAATGGTTATTTGTATTGTGTTAAAAACAGTGGGAGTTGTATAATGGAAGAAACAAGTTTGAGAGTTCCAGTAGAAGTAACTAAAGTAGATAATAAATATCATTTTGTTTTTAATAAACATATTAATAAGTTGAAAAAGATTAGCTTATTTGAATCAAAAGACCAAGAGCATAAAGAAATTATTACTTCTGAATTAGATCAATTTGATGTAGAAATTGATAATGAAATTATTCATCCTTTGTTTTTTGTAGAAGTTGAATCTCAACAGTATATTGTTGGTGAAAGAACTTTACCGGTAGAAGGAATGAATAATTTTAGAGATATGGGTGGTTATGAAACTTATGATGGAAGAACAGTTAAGTGGAAATTACTTTATCGTTCAGATCACATTCATAATGCATCTTTAAAAGGTTTAGAATACTTAAAGGCATTAAACATTAAAACTATTATTGATTATCGTAGTGAAGATGAAAGAGGAAAGTATCCAAATAAAGTGATTGATGTAAATATTAAGACATATTGTTTGGATCCAGATGCTCATACAGCTGAATTAGCAGCACAGTTTACATCTGATAAAGCAAACGAAGATGAAAACTTAGTTAAGAAGATTATTAGTCAGAAAGAAAAAGGTGTACTTGTTAACAGATATGATATTGTGATGGAACAATATAAGAACTTTGTTAATAAGGAAGAGTGTAAGAAAGCTTTTTCTAAGATGATTAAAGTGATTGCTGAAGAAAATTCAGCTCCAGTAGATCAGCATTGCCGTGGTGGTAAAGATAGAACTGGTTATGGTTGTATGTTATTATTAGGCTTATTAGGAGTAAAAAAAGAGTATATAATTTACGATTATATGCTTACTCATAGTAATCGTGTAAAAAGAAATGCTGTGAAAATGGAAAAGTATAAGAAGTTTACAAATGACCAGGTAGTATTAGATTATTTATACTCACTTATAGATACTCAGCCAGAGTTTATTGATGCATCTTATGATGCAATCATGAGTGAGCATGGAAGTTTTGAAAATTATGCCAAAGATGTACTTGGAATTACAGATGAAGAAATCAGCAATTTAAAACAACATTATTTGGAATAATGTAAGGGAGGAATAGAGCATGAATGATGATTTAGCCAAGAAACTAGAATTTTTGGAGAACAATTATCGTCATAAAGCTTTATTCCTCATTTTAATTAGAAATGAGGATTTTGTTACTACTGATGAATTGGCTGAAAAACTACATGTAACATCTAGAACCATTAAATCAGATGTTAAATATATAAATGAACAGCTTGATATTGATGGACTAGATATTGTTGCGCAACGCTCTAAGGGTATTAGAATCGAAGTGGAAGATACGAAAATAGCCAAAAGGATTAAAGAGTATTTCAAGATTTATCATGAGCAGAATATTGATAATGATTTTGATAGAAATGTTCAATTTATAACAAGAAAGTTATTAGCAAGTAACAAACCTATTAGAATTGAAGATTTACAAGAAGAACTTTATTTGAATACTACTAATTATATTCAAAGAGAAATGACAGAAGTAAGAAATATATTGAAAAATTACAATCTGACATTGACTACTAAAATTAGAAAAGGGTTAGTGGTTGAAGGAGAAGTTTATTATAAATATTTATGCATGTTGAAGATGTATAAGTATTTTACGGACGCAGCAGAACCGATTTTTAATAACCAAGCTTATGCAGAATTATTTAAACCGAAATTTGGTTCAAAACAAGAAATTAAAGATATTGTATGTAATTCATTGCTTAAAAGCAGAATCGTATTCTCTGATATCTATCTAGAAAGATTTATATTATATATTATTCTGTTATCTAATGTTTCTGTTCCTGAAGAAGATAGAATAGTGGAGGATATTGATTTTGATTATACAATTACAGATGAATATCGTTTGGTTTTGTCAATTGATCAACAATTAAGCCAGAAATTTGTAGATTATGTTGGAAATCATAAGGCAAGACTTATGTACTTAACGTATCTTGCTATTATGAGTACTGACTTATACCGTATTAGAGATTGTACAGAAAAAAACTATGGATCATTAATCGCATTAGCTGATGAAATGAGAACATATATTGTTCAATGTTTCGAAGATACTTTTAATGTATGTATAACTGATAATATCGTGTTCCTGAAAGATTTATTAAAAGTACTTATTCCAATTGCAATGAAAATAAAATTAGGTGTTTCTGATGATGTAGACTTAGGATTTTACAATTATGAATCAATGACAACAAAACCAGTTATTAAAGAATTTGTACATCAATTATCAGACATGGTATATCAGAAATTTTCATATCTTTTCTCATTAAGAGAAATGCATGTCTTGGTTAATGTCATTTATGAATTTATAAATGATATAGAGTTATCTAGAAAAAAACAAAAGATAGCAATTATTGCGTTAGATGGTCGATTAAGTACTCAGCAACTAAAATTTTGTTTAAGAAAATACTTCTCATCATATATAGAGAGTATTGAAACAAGAGTATTGTATGAGTTAAGTGAGTTGGACACTTCTTCTTATGATTTATTCTTTTGTATGGAGTTTGGAAAGTATTTAGATATTCCATATGAGCCTATTTATTTTTTTGAAGAAGGTATTTCTGATGATGATTATAGAAAGAAGCTGCAAGAAGTGTTCTTGAGTTCCTATTACTATAGTTTATTTCTCCCTAAAATAAATTATACGAGAATACCATTTTTCTATAAATTCCAAGATTATCCAATAAACGACTATCTAAATCCTCATAATAGTTATATGAAGTTGACTGTTGGCGATAAGAAGAGCATTGATATTTATATTGCATTAAAATCTACAAAAGAAAGTTTTGAAATTCATTATTATGCAGATGATGAGTCACCTATTAATGGTAAGCAGTGCTATATAATTATTAATCTGCATATAGCTTATAATAAACAAAAGTTTAAGATGTTATTAAATGTAGTGGATAAAATTGCTGAGGATCCGGAAAAATTTAAAAGAATCTATACAGAGAATGAATCTAATATAGAGAAAATTTTAAAAAAATAGGAAGAATAAAATGAAAATTATAAAGACATTATTACTTTTAGTTATGAGTTTGTTTCTAGTGTTATCAAATATTTCAGTATCGATAGAAAATGTAGAAGGTCTTACATTAAAATCTTTAACTGATCAAAAGGTTGAATATAACGATACTGTTTCATTTGAGTTTATGGAAAGATTAGAGGCGCCTACTCCTAAACAAAATGGAAGAGGGGAACCACTAGAAAAATTGGTGTCCGATTATGGTGATTCCTACATTAATGATCCATATTTACATGATGAAGTAGTATATTTTAGAAGATGGCAATGGAAGGAAATGTATTCTTCACTAGATGCTAAAGCAAAAGAGAGACCTGATTACTTAGATACTTATAGGTTGCAGGCAGAAGCTTATTTAGTGAATAAAGAATATAAATATGCATTATCACAACTAGATAGAATTCTAAGAGTAAATCCTCTAGATGTGCATGCTTTATCTTTGTCAATACTTGCGAATAAGTGTGGTGCGTTAAGCTCACAAACAAGTATGAGATTAAAGGCGTTAAAACTAGTGAGTCCAAACGCTGAAAAAAGAATAAGAAGTATTCTAAAGGATTGTGATGATAATAATGCGAATAAGAAAAACTATTCTGGTGATCAATTATATGGTATTACTCCAGATGTTATAGCTGTTTTTGGTCAATCTCCTAATGCTGATGGAACACCATCAGAAGCGTTATTAACAAGGCTTACTAAGACTAAAGAAATGGCGGATAAATATCCTAATGTAAAGATTGTGCTTAGTGGTGGACCAGTCAGAACACCTTATGCAGAAGCAGATGTTATGGCAAAATGGTTAGTAGAAAATGGAGTAAGTCAAGATAGGTTATTACTAGATGACTTGGCACGTGATACACCGGGTAATGCGATTGGAATGGTGAATTTATTTAAAACAATCAATGCACACAAGATTTTATGTGTAGGTACAATATTACATTGCCCTCGTGCAATGACTGTATTAACGGTATATGGAAAGACAATTGGTTATGATATGACAATAGATGTAGTAGGTGGTGGAAATCAACCTACTCAATCTCAAATGAAGACTGAAAGAATTTATACATACGTTAATGCATTTAGAGCAGGCTACTTTTATTCAAAAGAAGACTTTAATAATTACTAGGTTGAAGAATTAAATTTTCTTATTCTAAAAGGCGGGGAACCGTCTTTTTAGTTGTATGAATAAATAAATCAAAAATATTATTATTTATGCTAATGTGATTATGAATAATATTTGAGTATGTATATGTTTATGCTAGAAAAGAGATTTTTCAACTTGATATAATATGAAAAAGGGAGGGAAATCTCATGAAAAAATTAATTGCATGTCTTGTGAGTATTGCGTTATGTTTATTCCCATATATGACATCAAGTTATGCTCAAGAAAACTGGGTAGGCTCTTGGTCTACAAGTCCTGTAGAGTTTAGTGTCCAGAAATTCTTTGGGAATCGTTTTAAGGATTTTGGCTTGCATCACTTAACATTTAGAACTGTAATTAAACCTACATTGACAGGTGAAACTGTACGTCTCACATTTTCTAATACTTATGGTACAGGTCCTATGACTATTGATGCTGTGACTATAGCGAAAACAATAAGTAAACAGCGTATTAAACTTCCTACAAAGAAGACTGTGACATTTAATGGATGTAAGAAAGTAACACTAGAAAAGGGAGAAACTGTTTATTCGGATCCATTAGAGTACCATGTAGATGCATTAGAGCCAGTAACTGTTTCTATGTATATGAAAAAAACAGATCAGTTAAAAACATTTGGTTTAATTGGTGGTAAAACATATATAAGTTCAGGTAATCAAGTCAATCTTCCTGCAACTACAGGTGTACCAATGATATTAAATGGAAGTTTTGGTGAATATGATGTTATACCATTATTAACAGGTTTAGATGTCAATCGTCCAGATGCGCATTCTACAGTTATTATTGGTGATTCTACACTTGCAAATGATATACCAACACTATTCTCTACTAAACTGCATTTAGCTGGTATTCATAATGTAGGTGTCTTACAGCAGGCTATTAAGGGTAATCGACTATGTGATAATGGAGCAAGCAGACTTGGTATGGCTTATGGTGAATCTATGTTGAAGAGATTTGAAAGAGATGCTTTAAATCAACCAGGTGTAAAGACTGTTATTATCAAGGTAGGATGTAATGATATTATTCATCCTAATTGTAAGAGTATGATGGGTATTGCACCTAAGGTGACTACAGAACAGATGATTGATGCTTATAAAACACTTATTAGTAAAGCACATGAAAGAAATATTCAAGTATATTTAGTTACTCGTTCTGCTTGGAAAGGTTATACACGTAATATATTAAATAAAGGTGATGACATTGAGTGGACACCTGAAATAGATCAGATGAGAAAAGATATTAATGCATGGATTAAGACAAATCCTGCAGATGGGTATATTGATCTAGATGATTTATGTCAGGATGAAGATCATATACAATTGAGAAGTGAATATGTGACTGATGGGGTTCATTTCACATTAGAAGGACAAAAAGCAGTGGTAGAAAAATTACCAGTGACATTATAGAAAAGGGGATTGACTCTGTATTACAGAATCAATCCTCTTTTTGTACACTGTTTCATTTTCATAGAATTAAGATAATATTTTATAAGTCAAATCCATACTTTTTACTAAACATTCCCCATATTTCTTCTTCAGTGTGAGTTCTTCCTTCTTCGTAATCTTTTTCTGCTTTATTTAACTTATCTTCGATTGTTTCAGGAAGACTAACATTATTATCTGGATCAATATCTTTAATTGGTTTCATAACAATCAATTCTCCTTGCTCATAGTATAGCATTTATTCAAACGAATACAAACAACGATAAGAATCAAGGAAAGTGGAAAGATAGAAAAGCAGGTGATCTTATTTTTTTGATTAAGAAAATAATAATAATCTAGAGTATATGAGTTTTTTGAAAGTTGAAATTCATACTCAAGTGAAACCTCGCATTATTCTATGTAACTAAAAAAAGAGGATTTACTCTGTGATGCAGAATCAATCCTCTTTTTGTCTGTTGATTGAAGCACTTGCGTTAAATCCATCAGGATATCTTTGATGTAGTTTATCTAGGTTCCCTTGTAGGATAGTATCTAAAGGAATATCTAATGCAGTAGCTGCTTCAGCAAGATACCAGGCAACATCACCTAATTCTTTAATAAGATGATCTTTATCTAGTTCATGTCCCTGCATCAACCACTTTTTAACTATATCTATTGCTTCTCCAGATTCTCCACATAATCCCATAACACTATTAATAAGTATATCTTTCTTATTGAGTTCAGGATTGAGTGTTTTCATCGCTTCTTTTTGATAATTATTAATATTCATTGTAGTAAAGAAAAAGCCCTGAATAAATCAGGACTTTAAGTGTTGAATTAATTATTTGCTAGCTTCTTCAATAGCAACTGCAACTGCAACAGTAGCACCTACCATTGGGTTGTTACCCATACCAATTAAGCCCATCATTTCAACGTGAGCTGGTACTGATGAAGAACCTGCGAACTGAGCATCACTATGCATACGACCCATAGTATCAGTCATACCATATGAAGCTGGTCCTGCAGCCATGTTATCTGGATGTAATGTACGACCAGTTCCTCCTCCTGAAGCAACTGAGAAGTATTTCTTACCCTGTTCGATACATTCTTTCTTATATGTACCTGCAACTGGATGCTGGAAACGAGTTGGGTTAGTAGAGTTACCAGTGATTGATACATCTACACCTTCCTTATGCATGATAGCTACACCTTCACGTACGTCATCTGCACCATAGCAGTTAACCTTAGCTCTGTCACCATCTGAATAAGCAGTTCTAGATAATTCTTTAACCTCACCTGTGAAATAATCGAACTGAGTTTCAACATATGTGAAACCATTGATTCTTGAGATGATCTTAGCAGCATCTTTACCTAAACCATTTAAGATAACTCTTAAAGGATGCTTACGAACTTTGTTAGCGTTTAATGCGATCTTGATTGCACCTTCAGCAGCTGCGAATGATTCATGACCAGCTAAGAAAGCGAAACACTGAGTTTCTTCATCAAGAAGTCTTGAACCTAAGTTACCATGACCTAAACCTACTTTACGATCATCAGCAACTGATCCAGGAATACAGAATGACTGTAAACCAATACCGATTGTCTTAGCAGCATCAGCAGCCTTAACGTCACCTTTCTTGATTGCGATTGCAGCACCTACAGTGTAAGCCCAGCAAGCATTTTCGAAGCAGATAGGCTGAGTAGATTTAACGATGTTATAAACATCAATACCTTTATCATCACAGATCTTCTTAGCTTCTTCGATATCTTTGATACCATATTCGTTTAAAGTTTTATTGATCTGGTTGATTCTTCTTTCATAACCTTCAAATGTAATAGCCATTGTTCTACCTCCTAATTATTCCTTTCTTGGATCGATGTACTTAGCAGCATCAGCAAAACGTCCATAAGAACCTGTTGCCTTCTTAACAGCTTCATTAGCATCTTCTCCAGCTTTAATCATGTCCATCATTCTTCCAAGATTTACGAATTCGTAACCGATGATCTGGTCATCATTATCTAAAGCAACTCTAGTAATGTAACCTTCAGTTAATTCGAGGTAACGAGGACCTTTCTTCTTAGTAGCATAAGATGTACCTACCATTGATCTTAAACCTTTACCTAAGTCTTCAAGACCAGCACCAACTACTAAACCACCTTCTGAGAAAGCAGACTGAGAACGTCCATAAACGATCTGTAAGAATAATTCTCTCATTGCAGTGTTGATAGCATCACAAACTAAGTCAGTGTTTAATGCTTCAAGTAAAGTTCTACCAACTAAAGCTTCAGCTGCCATAGCTGCAGAATGAGTCATACCTGAACATCCGATAGTTTCGATAAGTGCTTCTTCAATGATACCTTCCTTAACATTTAAAGAAAGTTTACAAGCACCCTGCTGTGGAGCACACCATCCGATACCATGAGTGTAAGCAGAAATATCCTTGATTTCTTTAGAATAAACCCATTTGCCTTCTTCAGGAATTGGGGCACAACCATGATTGCCGCCCTGTTTAACGCAATACATTTCTTCAACTTCTTTTGAATAAATCATTTTTTTACTCCTTTCATTACTAAATGACTGTTGATTCAAGGTGAGGGTTATCACCTGTCAAAATTATATGACACCATGCTTTTAAAGTCAATGAAACTCAAGAAAACAGCATGTAAAAAATAGTATAAAAAGGGCTTAAAATAGCGTTTTTTAGGCTTATAAAGGTCTTGTGAAAAAATAAGCGTTTTCATTTTTGCATCAATGAAAATTACAGTATGTTAATGGGTTGGTGAAGTTAAAAAATTATTCATAATCTTATATTAGTATTATAATGACAATGCAATGGAAGAAGGATAAACTTATGAAACATCAAAAACTGACAATAAAACAGAAGAGAATACTGAAGAATATATTGGTTGTAGTATTACTTATTATTAGTTTTCCTAGTTATACACCAACACAAGTCATTATTAAAAGTGATCATATATTAATAAGTAACCATCTCTTATCTAGACCAATAGAATGTAGTAGTTTTGATGGCTTGACTTATGCAGGGCTAGATGGTAAGAAATATAGTCATAATAGTTATGTAGGTGTACAGCCTCTTACAATCTCTAATACAATTACATTTAGTACTTCTAAGACGCTGTATAGTGCACCATTCTCTTACTATGCTACTTCTAATACTGTTCCTGCTGGAAGTTATCACGTCACAAAAGAAGCAGGGCGCTATATGTATATAGAAGGAAAGGGTTGGGTCTCTTCTCAATATGTGAGTATAGATGTCAATAATTCTATAGAGAATACAACTGGGATACCTCTCTACAAAGATTATATGATTCCTGAAACAAGTAGTCATCGTACTCATTATGCAATGAGACCACTGTATATTACGATTCATACAACAGATAATACAAGTAAAGTAGCCGATGCTTTGAGTCATGCTAAACTTCAATATACAGGTAATGTACGTTCTGCTTCCTGGCATTATACTGTGGATGACCACAGTATCTACCAATCATTACCACTTAACCAGCAGGCAGGACATGCAGGAGATGGTGTCATGCCAGGTAATAGTGCGTCTATTGCGATAGAAATATGTGTCAATTCAGATGGCCATTTATATATTGCAGAAAAAAATGCAGCCAAACTTGCTGCTGCATTATTAAAACAATATAACCTCAGTGTAGATCAACTCCGTATGCATCATGACTGGTCAGGAAAAGAGTGTCCTAGACCAATGATAGAAGGGCAGTCTGGATCAATGAACTGGGAGACTTTTAAGAAACAAGTCTATAACTACATGCGCACAGTGTGAACTACCCATCACCTAAAGGTAATGGGTTTTACGCTCATCTCCTATAAAAAAAGGAAGCTCACGCTTCCTTTTTAAATGCCTATTCAATCATGATAGGTTTCTTTTCTTCAATCTTTTCAGGTTCAGTCTTAGGGAAAGTGATCATTAATTCACCATTCTCAAACTTAGCAGTGAAGTCTTCTTCTTTATAACCCTCACCAACATAGAACTTTCTTGAACAGCTACCTGTATAACGTTCACTTCTGATAACCTTACCATTCTTATCTTTTTCTTCCTTATCCTGATTAGTATTAGCAGAAACTGTTAAATAACCATCAGTCAAGTCTAGAGAAATATCTTCTTTTTTATATCCAGGGAGGGCAATATTCATTTCATAGTTGTTGTCTACTTCCTTAATATCACACTGCATTGCATTAGTTGATGGACTCATCCAGCCATCATCAAACATATCATCAAACACATCATAGAAACCAGGTAAAAATCTCATAAATAACATCTCCTTTATCAAATTTAAACATGGGATTCTTCGTCTCGTGTTATGAACTATTCAATCATAATAGGTTTCTTTTCTTCAATCTTTTCAGGTTCAGTCTTAGGGAAAGTGATCATCAATTCACCATTCTCAAACTTAGCAGTGAAGTCTTCTTCTTTATAACCCTCACCAACATAGAACTTTCTTGAACAACTACCTGTATAACGTTCACTTCTGATAACCTTACCATTCTTATCTTTTTCTTCCTTATCCTGATTAGTATTAGCAGAAACTGTTAAATAACCATCAGTCAAGTCTAGAGAAATATCTTCTTTCTTATATCCAGGAAGGGCAATATTCATTTCATAGTTGTTGTCTACTTCCTTGATATCACACTGCATTGCATTAGTTGATGGACTCATCCAGCCATCATCAAACATATCATCAAACACATCATAGAAACCAGGTAAAAATCTCATAAATAACATCTCCTTTATCAAATTTAAACATGGGATTCTTCGTCTCGTGTTATTAGTAGATTGTAATTGATTTCTTTTCTACTCTCTTTGGAGCTTCCTTAGGAACTGAAATCATTAATTCACCATTATCAAACTTAGCCTTAATATCTTCTTCGGTAAATTCTTCACCTACATAGAAGCTTCTAGAACAGTTACCACTATATCTTTCACGTCTTACAATACGTCCTGTAGTTTCTTCTTTCTTAGCAGAAGCTGATACTTTTAAGTAGCCATTCTTAAGTTCCAAAGCAATATCTTCTTTCTTATATCCAGGAAGAGCAATATTCATTTCATAAGTATTTTCTGTTTCACGAATATCACATAACATTGTATTTGCTTTTGTAGTATTGACTCCTGAATCAAATAAATCATCAAACACATCACTAAAATTTGGATAATATTTCATATTTGTTCGCCTCTCTCAACGTTTTTCTTATTTCTTAGTAACCTCTCTATCGATTACAACTACTATTATAGTCACTCTTTTAGCAAAGTCAACACTTGAGTGCTAAAAATTAGCACTTTCTTTAATAAAGTGCTAAAAAGAAAAGAACCTGCTTATTTGGCAGGTTCTAAGTCAATCGCTTTTAATTGATAAGCAGTCATATCAATTTCTTTATTACTTATAATTTCAATAGTATCTGAATTGTTGTAAATACGTGTAGTAAAGGCATAAGCACCATCATTGATGAATAGCTCTAAAGAAGATGTGTCGCTAAACAAAGTCATATTATTCATTTTAGGAATTTTAATGTGTTTCACACCACGACCCGAACCGCTTTTATTCATATCGATAGTGAGAAGACCATCTTCATAATTCATATTTACACCTCTTAAATGAAGTTTGAATGACTGAGGGAGATCAGTTATATGGCATTCAAAACAAGACGTATTCATTGTGAGAGATGTTCCCTGTACTTCTTTCTTCTCTTCTCTTAAAGACTTATATTCTTCAATAGGGAACTGATAGAGTCTACCTTCATGTTCAGTAATCTCTCTAAAGAGAGTGAAGGCATGCTGACGTCCTTCTTCTACGGTAGGATTTGTATAATCAATATCAGGAAGCCCCATCCAGCCTGCCATGATCATACGACCTTTTTCATCTTTGAAGAACTGCTGGGCATAGATATCAAACCCATGATCAAACTCGATAAAGTCCTCCAAAACGCAATCCTTCTCTAAATCTGTTGTAAGAGGAAAGTATCCATTCTGATAAATAGCTTCATAATCATAGTTATGGCTTTCTAGTCCCTGAGGACAACAGAATAAGAACTTCTTCTTTTCAAAACTTAAATAATTCGGACACTCCCACATATAACCAAAAGGTTTATGGTAGTCAACAGTCTTCATGTAATCCCACTTCTTTAAATCTTTTGATGAATATAAGATTACACAACCATGTGAATCAAGGGTTCTTGCTCCTAGAACCATATAATACATACCATCATTTTTATAAACGAAGGGATCTCTTACATGACAAGACATGTTTTGAGGATAATCCTTGTTGTAAAGCACAACTTCCTTATGATCTAATACAAGCCCATCTTGTGAATCAACTATCATCACATTATGTTCTCTACCTGCATTAATATAATCATAATCACCAGGCAGCTTTACATTACCAGTATAGAAATAACGTAATAATCCATGGTCATTGAAGCAGCACCCAGAATAAGCACCACCCTGATCATGAGGATGATCAGGAGAGAGGGCAATCCCCTCATCCTGATAGTGAAGGAAATCTTCAGTAGTGAATTGTTTCCAATACTTTAATCCACCTTCAGGTTCGTAAGAATACTGATAATAGATATGATATTTTCCATCTTTTTCTACAAGCCCATTAGGATCGTTCATCCATCCAAATACAGGTTCTAGATGATACTTTAGTTTGTACATTTCCTTCATAAAAATCTCCTTATGCAGCCTTAACTTCTACAACTGGATTCGCTATTTCTACAATATCTGTTTTAGCATCAACAGCACCGCTCTTAATTAAGTTCGCTGCTTTGCCATTTGTAATAATTACTGCAGTTGCAGTTTCTTTACCAGCTGCTTCAATAGCCTTTAAATCAACATCAACGAGTAGCTGACCTTTCTTTACTTTGTCACCTTTTTTAACGTGCATAGTGAAAGGTTCACCATTTAATTCAACAGTATCTAAACCAATATGTACAAGAATTTCTGTACCATCATTTGTCATTAAACCAAATGCATGCTTAGTAGGGAAAGTCATAGTCACTTCAGCATTCGCTGGTGCATAGAACTTACCATCTTCTGGGAATACTACGAAACCATCACCCATAGCTTTAGAAGCAAATGTTGGATCAGGACATTCAGTGATAGAAGCGACTGTACCTTTCATAGGTGCAGCTAAGCTTTCGTTTTCAGCAGGAGTTTTACCTTCTACATTTCTTTTGTGTAGGATACAAGTAACAACGAATGCCACTACGATTGCAAGAACCATACCAATACCATAGTTACCCCAGCTTTCTGGTGGAATAGAAAGGAAACCAGGAATACCAGCAGTACCTACAGCACTTGCAAGAGTCTTAGTGCCTGCAATCCAAGCTGAACCAACAGCAGAACCACAGATAGCACCAATGAATGGATATTTAAGTTTTAAGTTAACACCGAACATTGCAGGTTCAGTAATACCAAGTAATGCTGAAATACCAGATGCACTACATAGTGATTTCTGTTTAGGATCTTTAGATAAGAAGAACACAGCTAATACTGCAGCACCCTGAGCAACGTTACTCATTGCGGCAGTAGGGAAGATGAATGTTCTATGTGCTGCACTTGCAAGCAACTGTGTTTCGATTGCGATAAAGCTCTGATGCATACCAGTAATAACGATAGGTGCATATAAGAAACCAAAGATTGCACCACCAACAGGGCCTAATGAGAAATATAACCACTGTAATCCATCTGCAAGTACATTACCTGCTTCTCTTAATACAGGACCAACAGCTAAGAATGTAATAAATCCAGTAATTAATACTGACAATAATGGTGTCGTTAAGTTATCTAACCAAGAAGGTGTGATTTTATGTAACTTAGTTTCTAACTTTGCAATTACCCAAGATGTAAATAAGATAGGAAGAACTGTTCCTTGATAACCTACTGCAGCAACCTTTAAACCAAATAGGTTCCAGAAAGGTGTTGCTACTTTACCATAGTTGTAACAGTTTAATAAATCAGGATGTACCATGATCATACCCATGACAGCACCTAAATAAGGGTTACCACCAAATTTCTTAGTAGCACTAAATCCAACGAGAATTGGAAGGAATGTGAATGCTGCATTAGAGAATAAGTTGATGATTGTCGCAAAGTCTTTCCACATTGGATAAGCTTCAATCAAACTCTTATTCGCAAAGAATAATCCCTGTGCAGTTAATACGTTATTGATCCCCATCAATAAACCACCAGCAACGATGGCTGGAACGATAGGTACGAAGATATCACTTAGTGTCTTAACAGCACGGCTGATTAGATTTCCCTTCTTTTCTACAATCTCTTCATCAGCCTGATCTTGAGAGTCCATACCTAATTCTTTTAATACTTCATCTGTGACAAGGTTCACAGTACCACTTCCGAAGATGATCTGGAACTGTTCCTGGACAAGGAATGTTCCCTTAACTCCATCTACAGATTCTAAAGCTTTTTCATCTGCCAATGATGGATCCTTCAACATCAATCTTAAACGTGTAGCACAATGAAATGCCTTTTTGATGTTCTTAGGTCCACCAACATGGGAGATGACTTCTTTTGCGACTTTATTGTAGTCCATTGAAATTTCCTCCTTTATCGGTATGTTACCGATTCCACATCTGTATCATATATCAAGCACAAGCACTTGTCAATAAAAATATGAAACCGATACCACATTTTTTTAAAAAAAGCATCAGATACTTCTGACGCTTTCTCCTTCTATAAATGTGAAGTCAATAAGTGTAGCACGTTCGACTTCTTTTTCTTCTATCATATCAAGAATAATCTGTCCAGCCGTCTGACCAGCATGGGCATAATGGAACTTAATAGTTGTAAGAGCAGGGGACATTACAGTAGAAGTCCAATAACCACCAAATCCAGTTACTGAAACGTCCTCAGGAATACGTAAACCGTGATCTTTTAGAACTTTCATACATCCCATCGCAATTGTATCTGTTGCACAGATGATGGCAGTAGGGCATGTATGATTCTTTAAGTAATCATTGAGTTTATCTATTGTCTTTTCAGCAGAGAAGTCTGTTTCTAGAAAATGAGGATGTACATTCTGTAAGCCATCATAAACACCTTGTCTACGAATGACTCCTACAGCCACATCTTTTCTACTTACTCCTGCATATACAACATTCTTATGACCATTAGAATAAATATACTCACCTATCTTATAGCCTGCTTCATAATCATTGTTAATAACACTCACACCATCATCATAGGCCTGCGCCATAAACACAATAGGAACAGAACTCTTAGAGGCAATATCTCTATGTGCCATTGTGATAGAAGTGGCAAGAAGAATAATACCATCCACTCTTAATTGTGTAAGTTTAGTAATGGACTTGATTTCATCGAGTTCATCATGATTTGTGTTAATGATGATTGTCGCATAATGATGCTTCTTTAAGAACTGATCAATATTCATCATCATACGACTAGAAGCATATGAAGTAAGAGTAGGGCATACAATACCCACAGTATGTGTCTTGTTGGCTTTTAAATTCGCAGCAAGCACATTAGGCTCATAATCATACTCTTTTACAATCTTCTCTATCTTCTGACGTGTTTCTTCTTTTACATAGCCACCATTAAAATAACGAGAAACAGTTGTCTTAGACACACCTGCAACTTTCGCAATATCGGCCATAGTCATCTTCTTCATGTTAATCCTCACTAAATAAACTCATGATTTCTTCACCACTCATAGTCGTAATAGAACCACTGTTACCTTCCACAAAACGATCAGCTAAATCCTTCTTAGCTGCCTGTAATGTCTGAATCTTTTCTTCAATAGAATCAGCCATAATCAACTTATATACAAATACTTTATTCTTCTGTCCAATACGATATGCTCTATCAGTTGCCTGATTTTGTGCAGACATATTCCACCAAGGGTCAAAGTGAATAACACCTTCTGCTGCAGTGAGGTTTAAACCAGTACCTCCTGCTTTTAAACTAATTAAGAAGACTGTTGTATCATCATTCTGATAAGCATCTACTAAACCTTTACGATCCGCTTTATCAGTATCACCAGTCAACATATAATAAGATGTCTTACTCTTATCGAGCTCATCTGCAAGAAGATTCAGTAAGCTCTTAAATGATGAGAATACAATAATCTTCTTGTTATTGTCTTTATATGTCTGAATAATATTTAAACATGCTTCCATCTTAGAGGACATATGTTTTACATCATCAAAGACAATACGAGGTTCACAACAGATCTGTCTTAACTTTGTTAACATCGCAAGAATCTGAATACGGTCCTTAGAACCATCTAAAGTCTTTAATAACTGATTGGCCTGTGCTAAATGAGCTAAATAGAGCTTCTTTTCATCTTCGCTGAAGTCTACAAGTACGGTATTTTCAATCTTATCAGGTAAATCTTTTAATACTTCATTCTTAGTACGTCTTAATACAAAAGGTGAAATCATCTTCTGTAATTGTGTCTGAACCTCTTCATCATGATCCTTTACAATAGGTGCTTCATAATGAGATTTAAAATAACGATAGTTATATAAATAGTCTTTATTTAAGAAATCAAAGATGGACCATAATTCAGCAAGTGAGTTTTCAATAGGTGTACCAGTTAACGCATAGCGCTGTTTACCTTCTAATGATTTAACTGCAATCGCATTCTTAGTCTTCTGATTCTTAATATACTGTGCTTCATCTAAAACAATAAAATCAAATACAATATCCTTATATTGTTCATAATCCTTACGAATATAATCATAAGAAGTAATCATCACATCAAACTGCTTATAACTTTTAATAATCTCTTTACGTTCCTTTGCACTTCCCATTACACAAGTCACCTTTAAATGAGAAGAGAACTTATTAAACTCATCCAACCAGTTTAAAATCAATGAAGCAGGACAAATAATAATAGAAAAGTGATGTTCATTACTTTCTAATAAACTCATAATCTGGATAGTTTTACCAAGACCCATATCATCTGCAAGAATACCACCAAAATGTAGATCATTCATAGTAGAAAGCCATTGGAAACCTTCTTTCTGATAATCTCTTAATATTGCATCATAGCGTTCATTTAATTCATGTTTATGATGTGTATAGTTCTTTAAATGATCCAATACATCCTTAAATGATTCTTCACGATTGACCTGTACATACTGGAAATCCTGTGTTGCTAAGTCCATTTGATGTGCTCTATTTAGATTTAAATCAATTGTACCATCTTCAGAAATATCTTTAGGTAGAATATGATATTGATCCATCATATTACCTAACTCATCTAATTCATGTGTATCAATATATAATAACTGACCATTCTTTAAACGATGATAACGTTTCTTTTTCTTATGACTCGCAATAATATCAGCTAATTCTTCTTTAGGCACATCTAAAGAATCTAAGTCCATTTCTAATAGATTATGAGAGACCTTGATACCAACAGATAAGTTCATAGACTTCTTAGAACCTATCGCTTGTAAAGAATCAGATACATAAACATCTGTAATCTTATTAAGATGTCCTAAACCATCATGAATCATATCTATTGTTTCATCACGATGTGTATCAAAACGCATAGGTCCTGACATATCATCAGGATTATATTTCTCTAAGAAATTAATAATGAGGTCTGCTTTTAAAGAATGAGGTACATCTTCTTTAAGAAGATCATGTTTTCCATCCTCATATGTTCCAATTAAGCTAACTAAAGCATATTCATCTTCATCTACATCTGCATAGATTTCTAGATGTGATTCCTCTTGGATTGTATCCTCTAAACCTACATACTCAATATATTTCTTTGTAGGAGAAATAATATAACGAGTAAAGTTTTCTAACTGTTCATGTGCTACATAAAGACGCTGTAATGTATCAAAACGATTCAATAACTCAATAGTAACACCCTGTTTATCAAAAGGATAGCGAGTGATAGTAAAATCTGAAGGTGTATATTGATATAAACATCTCTTACCAGCAAAATAAGGTGCTATATTTGTTTCTAGTTCTAGAATTGTATCATGTTTATCCTTAGTTACTGATACCACAGGATGTAATTCATCTTCTATACATTTAAAATTATGTAAAGATGCAGGAATAGTTGTAAGTAACTCCCATAAAGCATCGATATTCTCATTATCAATGAATAACGTATTATTATTAGCAAGATGAGAATGATAGAATCTCAGAATGAATTGGTAAATCTTTTTAGATGGTTCATCTAGAATATCAGGATTATGAACAAAAGATAAAGTCTTTCCATAAGCATGATATTCATTATTCTGCATCTGTGTTACAAAGTTAGGAATACTCTTTACAATATAATCTCTTGCACGTCCTATCTTAAATGTGATATTAAAATTCCATCCATCTGCACGAAGCAGCTTTAAATGAACGGGTGTAGAACTTACAGGTGTAAACTGATTGACTAATTGATTTTTAACATAATCAGTAAGTGCATTGGTTTCCTTTTCTCTTTCCATTCTTCTAAATTCAGCCATCTGTTGTTCCCATAAAAGACGTTCTCTCATAGCACTTTTCTTTTCTTCCTGTGCACGCTTTTCTAAATCAACAGCATAACGATAAGGGAATGTATTAGGAGATAACTCCTGAACCTTTAAAATAAGGGCTCCTATATGTCCACAGGCTGTATATTCATCAGCATATATACAATTACAGTCTGTCGATACTATTTTAGAATTGGGATTCACAAGAACACGAGGAAGATAGATATTACCATTAATCATAACTTTACCAGATATATGATAATAACCACGATTATCTATAGTGATAGAAACATTTACAACATAATCTCTTCGATAATATTCTCGTGCAATATCACGGTTACGTGCTCTAGATACAACACGTTCAAATTCATTGTCAGTGATAAATAACATAGCAATTCCTCCTAATCTAACTAATTATATCATAAGAAAGAACACAAAAAAACTGGAATAAATCTTATTCCAGTTCAACAGGTTCCTGTTTTAGAGTTAGACCATATTTCTTTTCAATAATAGAAACAATTTCTTCTCTTGCCTGTTTTAAGTGAGCATAGCTTTGTGCACTTTCATTAATTAAGATCAGTGCAGCTTTTTCTGATACACGCATACCATAAAATGATTTACCCTTTAATCCAGCATGGTCTATTAACCATCCAGAAGGGACTTTATTACCTTCCCAGACAGGAACATTCATACTTCTTAAACGTTCTGCTTCTTGATCATCTAAATAAACATTTTTAAAGAATGATCCAGAACTAGCCATTTCTTCTGGTTTAGGTAACTTAGACCAGCGTATTTCAGTAACCATCTCTCTAATAGATTTAGGAGAAAAATCAGTAATCTGATGTTCTTCTACATAACTCTGTAAAGAAGTATAGAAAGGAGGAGTAAGTCTATCATGACTTAAATGAATTCTCATAGAGATAATCAAATAACGTCCAGCATCTTCACCCTGATTAAAGATGCTTTGTCTATAACCTAGATTCATATCTTCTTTCTTAATAGTGACATACTTTTCTTCCTTGAAATCATAAGCATATACAGACTCTAATACCTGTTCTATTTCCTGACCATAAGCACCTACATTTTGGACAGGTGCAGCACCGACAGTACCAGGAATAGCACTTAATGCTTCAATACCAGATAAATTCTTTTCTGTAGTAAAAGCAACTAAATCATCAAGTAGTTCTCCACCCATTGCATCAATCGTCAATTCATCAATAAAACGTATACCTTTAATACGGTTTAAAAGAATAACCCCCTTGAAACCTTCATCTTTTCCAATTACATTACTTCCTGTACCTAGAATAAATACAGGTAATTGACGTTCTTTCGCAAATAAGTAAGCTTTTTCTACATCTTCTACGGTCTCTAATTCAATCACATAACGCGCTAGACCGCCTAGGCGCATTGTAGTGAGTTCTTTAATTTTTACATTCTCATTTATTTTCATAAAGTGCATTATAACACAGTTACAACAAAAGTAGGGGATTAATGATGGAATAATCTTTGATGAGTAAATGCGAGTACCATATCATACTTATCACAAGTATCAATAACATGATCATCACGAATAGAACCACCTGGTTCACCTACATACTTCACACCACTCTTATGAGCACGTTCAATATTATCTCCAAATGGGAAGAATGCGTCACTGCCTAGTACAACATCTGTATTCTTCTTTAACCATTCTTTCTTTTCTTCTCTAGTGAATACTTCTGGCTTTACTTTGAAATAGTTCTGCCATACATCATCACCTAGCACATCTTCATAATCATCTGATACATATGCATCAATTGTATTATCCTTTTCAGCACGTTTTAAACCATCAGCAAACTGTAAACCTAATACCTTAGGATGCTGACGTAAGAACCATACATCTGCCTTATTACCAGCAAGTCTTGTACAATGAATACGAGACTGCTGACCAGCTCCAATACCAATAGCCTGACCATTCTTGACATAACATACAGAATTAGACTGTGTATACTTTAATGTAATCATAGAAAGGATTAAATCATGTAATGCATGTTCAGGGATATCTTTATTTTTAGATACAACATCCTTAAACATTTCTTCATTAATCACACAGTTATTTCTACCTTGCTGGAATGTAATACCAAATACCTGCTTAATTTCTACTGGATTAGGTACATAGTGAGGGTCCATCTGTAATACACAATAAGTGCCTCTTCTTTTCTTCTTAAGTATTTCTAATGCTTCTTTTGTATAACCAGGGGCAATAATACCATCGCTGACTTCACGATTAATAAGTTTTGCAGTCACTTCATCACATACATCAGAAAGAGCACAGAAATCGCCATATGAACTCATACGGTCACTACCTCTTGCTTTAATATAGGCATTTGCGATAGGACTTAACACTTCAGCACTTTCCTTTACAAAATACATCTGTCTTTCTACTTCAGTTAAAGGTGTCCCAATAGCCACACCAGCAGGAGATACATGCTTAAAACTTGCAGCACAGCTCATATGAGCTGCTTCCTTTAATTCCTTCACCAACTGCCAGCTATTAAAAGCATCTAATAAGTTGATATAACCAGGTTTACCATTTAAGACAGTAAAAGGAAGTTCTCCTTCCTCCATAAATACCTTAGCAGGTTTCTGATTTGGGTTACAGCCATACTTTAATTCTAATTCTTTCATAGATTCCTCCAAAAAAAGAAGCCGACACATACTCCAGGCTTCTTTGCCCAGACGGTCGGCTTCTTCATTTGATTTATTATACTCCCTGTGGTCAATTCCACTTCCGTCAGTCATATAACTAATGTCATTATAGTAAAAAGAGTTTTGTAAAACAAGTATTTTCATTATATAAAAATAGAATGTAAACGCTTGCATGGTTGTAATTATTAGGCTATAATTAAGTCAGAAAGAGAGGAGGAAGACCTCCTTAACATATACATTCATCTCAAAGAACTTGGTCAGAAAGGAGAGATTCCAATGGGATACTGTGACTGAGTATCCGTTGAGGATACTCAATTAAATTAGGAAAAACGTATTTATCCACCGATAATGATTTATATGCAATATCAATAATGTATGGTTTATATGAAAGGTGGAAAACGGGAGATAGCTCCTGAATATAATAAGGTACGTTGATCTATATATTGGAAGGCTATAAAAAAGGTTTTCCCATTTATCTATGATGCTGGAAATTGAATCCAAAAGATGTAATCCTAGTATCCAGCAGGAAAGCTATGGTGATGTAAAAGCCATAGCTTTTTCATTTGGAAACAAAAACTCCTTGTCGATAGACAAAGAGTTTTTGCGCAAGTAGGCTCACTTAGAGTACTTCTACCGCTAGCGTAGTTGTATTGTATAATATATGTATACTAACGTCAATTGTATTTGTGAAAAAGCATCTATTTATCACTGTATTTTCAATTTATGAAAATGTGTGTAAACGCTTGCATTTGTGTGGATGATAATGTATGATATAAGCGAAAAGAGAAGACAGAAGATAAAACATTAAATATAAGACATGTTACTTGACTTCCTAGTCTAACGAACCGAAAAGTAAATAAGTAATACGGCAATTATGGTAAGATTCGATCTTATATTCAGTGAGAAATGAAAATTTCTAATAAAATGTTGAATCCATAAAAAGTCTAATAATAAAAAGAACTCAATATCAATAAGATGGGTTTGATAAATTATTCAAATGAGTCTAATGCTTCTCCTTATATAGCAAAAGAGGAATCCAAATGGATTCCTCTTTTCATTAGCTTTCTTCTATTTCTAATAGTTCTAGATAACGTTCATTCTTTTCTTCTAAAGTCTTTTCAACTTCATCACGTTCTTTACTTAATTCATCAAGCTTTTCAAAGTCCTGGGTATTTCCCATTTCCTCATCGATCTCACTTAAACGTGTTTCTAGATTCATAAGGAGATCATCCATACCTTCTAGTTCTTTCTTTTCACTGAAGGTTAATCTTCTTTTTCTATTTTCTTTAGCTTGTTTACGATAATCTTCTTTCTGAGATTCTGTTTCTTTCTTAGTATTAGTGATATCAATAGAAGCACTATAGCCACCATTCACATAATGAATTTCCTGATCTTTAAAGACAAATAAACCATCTACAATACGATCTAGGAAATAACGGTCATGGGATACAGTAATCACAATACCTTTAAATGTATCTAGATAATCTTCTAATACATTCAATGTTTCAATATCTAAATCATTCGTCGGTTCATCTAATAGTAATACATTAGGTGCACCCATTAATACCTTTAATAAGTAGAGTCTTCTTTGTTCACCACCGGATAACTTACCAATTTGTGTGTACTGGGCGTGGTCATCAAATAAGAAACGTTCACACATATTACGAGCACTAAGTGTTCCTTCACTTGTTTCTAGATTATCACTTGTTTCTCTAATATAATCAATAACTCTCATTGTAGGATCATCATAATGGAAATGTTGCTGGAAATAGCCCATACGGATTGTATCACCAATAATAATCTCCCCATCATAATCAGTGATAATACCTGCAATCATATTAAGGAGTGTTGTTTTACCACAGCCATTTTGTCCTAAGATACCAATACGGTCAAATCTCTTAAATAAATAAGAAAATGGCTTAAACATCACCTTATCAGGATAACTCTTAGACACATTCACTAACTCAATAGTCTTCTTACCTAAACGACTTGTAGTATCTATTAATTCAACAGTACCTTTTTCTTGAATCTGTTCAATAGAAGATAATTCTTCAAAACGCTGTAAACGATCTTTACTCTTAGTAGAACGTGCCTGAACACCTGCTCTGACCCATTCTAATTCTTTCTTTAAGAAGAGGTTTCTTTTTCTTTGTGCCTGTAAAGCATTGTTTTCTCTTTCAGCTTTTAATTCTAGAAAATGAGAATAGTTAGCAACATAAGGGAAAATCTCACCTCTATCTAATTCATAGATTTTATTAGTAATACGTTCTAGAAAGTAACGATCATGAGTGACCATGAGTAATCCTTTAGAACGTTTAATTAAATATTTTTCTAGATATTCAATCATAGGTGTATCTAGATGGTTTGTTGGTTCATCTAGAATAAGTAAATCACATTCTTCTAGTAATACGATAGCAAGAGCTAAACGTTTCTTCTGACCACCAGATAAAGTACTGATCACCTGTTCCATATCTTCTAGACCAAAACGTGTTAAAGAAGACTTAATAGAATATTCAGGGACATCCTTAAGAATATGTTTTGCTTCATTAAGAATTGTTTCATTATCTCTAAATACAGGATTCTGAGATAAGTATGCAATCTTTAGATCTTTCTTATAAGTGATTGCAGGACTGTCATGATGGGCAATCATCTTTAATAAAGTACTCTTACCTGTTCCATTGACACCAACTAAGGCAATCTTATCTGTATCCTCTACAATCATATTCAAGTTCTTATACAACTGTCTCTCACCAATCGCATAAGATAAATTCTGTATATTAATTAACATGTAGTCACCTCTATAAAAGAGAGTGGAACAAATCATCCACTTCTTGTTTTCTCTTCTTAGTTTCTTCAGGTAAAACATGGAAGCATTCATCTAATACATCATTCTCATGTGCATTTAAACCTCTCTTTAAAATGGTTTCACCTGTCTTTAAGTTTTCTAGATGATAATACCCTTTTTCATCAATTCTTTCAACAACCCACACGCTATCATCTCCTCTTTGTTTTCCTCATTATAGCATGCTATAATGAGGAAAAGGAGTGTGAACTTTTATGAATAATATTCTTTTATTTGGTTTATGTGTTGTTGTGCCAGTACTTATTCCTTTAATCATCGCATTATTAGTGGCTGTATTATGGAAAATAAAATAAGTACAAAAGGCGTATTCTTCCTGTTGATGACAGCATTCTGCTGGTCACTTGCAGGTTTATTTATACGTGCAAGCCACTTAAATGGGCTGGGATTCTCAATGATGAGTTCTATTGTCGCAATACCTTTGAGTATGATTATTCATCATAAGAAACTGGTGTTCAATAAAATGACAGTTACAGTAGGGGTCTTTCAGTTTCTTATGAGTTTGACATTCATCTATGCCAATAAGCTGACATCAGTGGCTAATGCGATTGTATTACAATACTCATCAACAATCTTTGTATTGATCTATCAATCAATTGATTTACGTAAATTACCGACAAAAAGACAAATGGGGATTATTGCGATTGTCTTTATCGGTATGGCACTATTCTTTGCGGATACTCTTTCCTTCTCGCATCTATTAGGAAATATACTCGCAATTATATCAGGAGCCTGCTTTGGAATGCAGTTCTACCTCAACAACAAAGAAGATGCTGAAGCTTTCTCTTCGACAATATTTGCCTATATGTTCTCTCTTACAGTAGGTTTAATTGTCTTTAGAGGACTTCCTCATTTCCACATCACCGATGCCTTTGGTGTATGTGGTTATGGTTTCTTCCCAATGTGTTTAGGTGGTATATTTCTTGCATTAGGTATTTCTTGTACAGAAGCTTTTACAGCCAATCTTATTTGTATGTTAGAAGTCATTTTAGCGCCTCTGTGGGCTTTTATATTCTTCCATGAAACAATATCTGGTATCAGTTTAATTGGTGCAGCAATGGTTGTAGGAGGTATTATCTTAAACTTAATATTAGACTTTAAAAAAGCAGCCATCTAGGCTGCTTCTTTTGATTGTAGACCATTTCTACTTCGATATATTCATAATGTCCTCGATGGTCTTGTCTTTCAACAAATTGTCACACGCTTCATTAAGATCTACAAAAATAGAATCAATGGCTTGTTCTACTTTAGAGTCCTTAATGGCTTCTCTTCCATCTTCTCCATTGTGCCAAGTCACATGGATATAATCATTTGAGACAGATTTCGCGACCTCAGATAAAGTAATATTATCTGCTTCTTTATCAAGACGATATCCTCCATCAACACCTGCTTTAGCCTTAATAAGGCCAGCTTCTCTCAATTTGATCATAACACGTCTTACACGTACTGGATGAGTGCAAATATGCTTTGCTAGTTCATCACTAGAAATAAGGTCTTGGTTTTTACCTAAATAGACGAGAGCGTGGACAGCAATACTAAAATCACTAGTCATATGTATCACCTCCATATAAAACTTCTATTTATATTTCCATTTACATAATAATGCCTTTTGTAAAGATTTACAAGAATATTTTGTAAAAAAATCACAAATGACACTTTAAAAAAACCTTTTGTAATCAACGTTTTTACAATTCAATTTTTAAATATTGTAAAAGAAAGCATATCATTAGTAGTCATATTCTAAAAGTGATATGATAGAAGTAGATAAAGGAGGAATTGAATATGAAATTTTATCGTTGTGAACATTGTGGTAACGTTATCACTCATTTTGTAGATTCTGGTGTACCAGTAGTTTGTTGTGGTGAACCTATGAAGGAATTAACACCAAATACAACTGATGCCGCAGTTGAAAAGCATGTTCCTGTAGTGAAAGTAGAAGATAATAAAGTAACAGTATCAGTAGGATCAGTAGAACATCCTATGACTGAAGCACACTACATCACATTAATTGTATTAGAAACTAAGAATGGTACTCAGTTCAAACAGTTAACACCTTCTGACAAGCCTGAAGCTGTATTCTATATTGGTGAAGGTGATGAAGTTGTAGCAGCTTATGACTACTGCAATCTTCATGGTTTATGGAAAGCATAATAAAAAGCAGAAATAAATTCTGCTTTCAGGGCTGTTCACTTGAACAGTCTTTTTTAATACTTTAATGCTTCTTCGATATCCTTAATTAAGTCTTCTGGATTTTCTAAACCAATAGATAAACGAATAAGTGTTGGATCAACACCTGCTTCTTTTAATTGTTCATCTGTCATCTGACGATGTGTATGGCTAGCAGGATGTAAAATACAAGTCTTTGCATCAGCTACATGAGTCACAATGTTAATAAGCTGTAAGTGATCCATGAAAGTCACTGCTTCTTTCTTATCACCCTTTAAACCAAAGCACATAACACCACATGTACCATGAGGCATATACTTCTTAGCTGCTTCATGATATTTATCATCTTCTAGTCCTGGATAGTGAATCCAAGCAACTTTTGGATGATTCTTTAAGTATGTAGCGACTTTTAAGGCATTTTCACAATGTACACGCATACGTGCTGGTAATGATTCAATTCCAATATTTAATAAATAACTATTAAATGGTGAAGGAATAGATCCTAAGTCACGCATTAACTGTGCAGTGGCTTTAGTAATATAAGCTGCTTTACCAAATCTCTTTGCATAAGTGATTCCATGATAACTATCATCTGGAGTAGTAAGTCCTGGGAACTTTTCTGCATGACTCATCCAGTCAAAGTTTCCACTATCAATAATAGCACCACCTACACCAGATGCATGCCCATCTAAATATTTAGTTGTAGAATGAGTTACAATATCTGCACCCCATTTAATAGGCTGACAATTCGCAGGTGTTGCAAATGTATTGTCTACAATTAAAGGGACACCATGTGCATGGGCAATAGATGCAAACTTTTCAATATCTAATACTTCCATTGTAGGGTTAGATAATGTTTCTCCAAACATACACTTAGTATTTTCTTTAAATGCTGCATTGATTTCTTCTACAGATGCATCCTGATTAATAAAAGTTACATCTACACCCATTTTCTTCATAGTTACTGAAAGTAGGTTATAACTACCTCCATAAATATTACCAGAAGCAACAACATGTCCTCCTGCTTCACAGATATTAAAAATCGCAAAGAAGTTAGCTGCTTGTCCTGAACTTGTCAACATACCAGCATAGCCACCTTCCATGCTTGTAAGTTTAGCTGCTACTGCATCATTTGTAGGGTTCTGTAAACGTGAATAGAAATAACCATCTTTTTCTAAATCAAATAACATACCCATTTCTTCACTTGAATCATATTTAAAAGTAGTACTTTCATAAATTGGTAACTGTCTAGGTTCTCCATTACCAGGCTTCCAGCCTTCATGGATTGCTTTTGTTTCTAATTCCATATAATCTCCTCCGTTTTTAAACATTATATACCATAAGGGTTGTAGGGAATTAAACTTTTTTTAAAAAATCTTAAGTAATTTCTAATTGTTTTAGGGAATAAGTATATAGAAGGAGGAATAAAAATATGAATGAAGTTAAATTACAAGGTCAGATTACATCTGATCCAGAAGTGAAAGAATCTAGAAATGGAATACTTAGAGGTTCTTTCTTACTTACTACGAAAGGAGGGACTGAAGATAGACCACGTTATGATTATATACGTTGTGTGATCTGGGATGAGAAAGCGCAGTATGTTGTAGACCACTTTGAAAAGGGTCAGTCTGTGTCTATTGAAGGAAGTGTTAGAGGACGCTTTTATCCAAATCGTTCAGGAACAACTTCATATGCTATGGAAATTTATCCAGAACATATGGTATGTGAAGACTCTAACTATTCATTCTAGAACATGCATCAATGATGATTGAGTAATTCATGTTTGTACGTGTATAATGTATCTCGAAAGTGAGGGGTACATGATGAATAGAAAATACTTTTTCTTTGATATTGATGGGACTTTAGCTGTAGGTACACCAGGAGATCAGTATATTCCTGAATCAACACAATATGCTTTAAAACAGCTAGAAGCAGAGGGTCATTTTATTGCGATCGCGACAGGTAGAAGTTTTGCAATGGCACATGATTATATGCATGAATTAGGTTTTCATAATATGATCAGTGATGGAGGGAATGGAATTACTATTGATGATCAGTTAAAAGGCATAGAACCATTGGATTACCAATTATGTCTTGATTTAATAGATGAATGTGAGAAGAAGGGTTTGATATGGGCTTTTTCTCCTGACAACAAAACAAGAAGACTTGCACCGGATGATCGTTTTTATGAGTTTACTCATGATATTTATATGAAGACAGAAGTGGTAGAAGGTTTAGATCCACGTGATTATGATCAAATCTATAAGGTTTATATTGCCTGCTTTAAGGGTGAAGAAGAGAAACTAGAATCTTTAAAGAAGTTACCTTGGTGTCGTTTTCATAAGGAATACTTGTTTGTAGAACCTGGAGATAAGAGCAAGGGTATTAAACGTATGGTGGAACATCTTGGTGGTGATGTTAAGGATGTTGTCGTATTTGGTGATGAAAAGAATGATTTGTCTATGTTTATTCCAGAGTGGACAAGTATTGCGATGGGTAATGGTATAGATGAATTAAAGAAGAAAGCAACCTATGTGACTACTGATGCCGACAAGGATGGTATCTACAATGCCTGTCTGCATTATGGATGGATCAAGGAAAGATATCTTCTAGCACTTGATATGGATGGTACACTTCTAAAGTCTGATAAGACAATTTCGCCAAATACTGCAGCTTCTTTAAATGAAGCAAGTAATAGAGGACAGAGTATTTGTTTATGTACAGGAAGAGGGCTGGCAGAATTAAAAGACTATGAAGGTGAATTAGATTTCTGTGATTATGGAATCTTATTAAGTGGATGCTTGATCTATGATTTTAAGAATGATCAGCCATTAGAAGTTCATTCTTTTGATACAGATGTATTTACACAGATGATGGATGTTGTGAAGAAAGAGGATGTGATGTTGTATTTACTAGATTCGTCGCATTCTATTGCCTCTCAAAAAGATGTAGAGAATATGCCTTACTACAATATGGCTATTTATCAATCTATGTTTGAAAGCCGTGCATTTATTGTAGAGGATATTTATGAATATGCAGAAGTACATAAGGATGAAATCCTTAAGTTCTGTTTATATAATCCAAGTGTTGATGCAATGAATCAGCTTTTAAAGAAACTAGAAGTATTTCCAGTCAGTTGTGCGGTAGTAGAAGAAACAGCTATTGAAGTCACACCTTTAGGTATTACTAAAGGTGCAGGACTTGAATTCTTATCATCTTACTTAAATATCCCTATTGAAAATACAATCATGATGGGTGATAGCGGGAATGATATTGAAGCATTCCAGAGTGCTGGTAAAGCAATTGCGATGGGGAATGCGACAGAAGAAATTAAGAAATTGGCTACTGAAATCACATTAGATAATGATCATGATGGAATAAAAGTAATCGTAGATAAATATCTTTTGTAAGTAGAGATGATTTCGTGTAGAATACCCCTTTGTAGGAGGGGGAAATCATGCGTTATAAAAATCATTTTTTACTACTACTTACAGCCTTCATCTGGGGCTGTGCCTTTGTAGCACAAAGTGCAGGTATGGATTATGTAGGACCATTTACTTTTACTGCCTTACGTAGTTATTTAGGTGGACTTGTTCTATTACCACTTATTTATTTCTTTGATCATACAATGAACTTCAAAGATAAGAAATTATGGGCTGGTGGAATTGCCTGTGGTATTGTATTAGGTCTAGCAAGTGCCCTGCAGCAGTTTGGTATTCAGTATACAACTGTAGGTAAAGCAGGATTTATTACAGCACTTTATATTATTGTTGTACCATTCTTTAGCTTATTTTTAGGGAAGAAGTTAAGTCCTAAGATTGGTATCTCAGTTGTCCTAGCAGTGATTGGTCTTTACTTATTATGTATGACAGGATCTCTTTCTTTAGGTAAAGGTGACTTATTAGTATGTGCATGTGCCTGTGTATTCGCATTACATATTCTTGTGATTGATCACTATTCACCTTTAGTAGACGGTGTAAAGATGAGCTGTATTCAGTTCTTCACATGTGCATTATTAAATACTATTCCTATGTTCCTATTTGAAGATGTATCTATGCATAATATCATGGCAGGATGTGCACCTATTCTCTATGCTGGATTATTATCAAGTGGAGCAGGGTATACATTACAGATTATTGGACAGAAGAGTATGAATCCTACAGTAGCTTCTATTTTGTTGAGTATGGAGTCTGTATTCTCAGTACTTGCAGGATGGATGATCTTAGGTCAGAGTCTTACAATTAAAGAAGGATTGGGCTGTGTACTTATGTTTATCGCGATTATTATTGCACAGTTACCAGATAAAAAAGCCATTCAGAATTAATTCCTGAATGGCTTTTTTTTAGTTAAAAGCTTTTTTTTCTTAGGATCATATAAGTAATAAGATGGGCTGCTGCAGTAACAACCCATGTTACTGGATATGATAAATAAATAGAATTAAGTGTATGGAAATATTGGAAGATAGTAAGAATCCATAAGACTCTTAGTCCACATGCACCTATTAAAGATACAATCATAGGAATAGTAGAATAACCTAAACCTCTTAATGAACCAACTATGACATCCATCCAGCCACATATGAAATATGGTACACATATATATAATAATCTTTCATGACCATAGGCAATAGCTTGTACATCTGTTGTATAGATACGAATGAGTTCATCTGCAAAGAAGTAGACTAGATTACCTAAAACAAGTCCTACAACAGTGACTATTCCAATACATAATGCTAGAACTCTATCGACTCTCTTTCTATCATTAATACCATAGTTCTGACTTGTGAAAGTGACGCATGCCTGATAGATGGCATTCATAGACTGATAAACAAATCCTTCAAGTGATCCTGCTGCTGCATTTCCTGCCATCGCAATAGAACCAAATGAGTTAATAGATGACTGAATCAGGATATTAGAAATAGAGAAGATAGCACCTTGTAATCCTGCAGGTAACCCAATCTTGAATATTTGAATCACTTTATCTTTATGAAACTTTAAAGCATGAATATCTAAATGAATGACAGTACTTGTTTTCATTAAGCAGTTAATAATAAGAATTGAAGAAACAAGTTCAGCTGTAAATGTTGCAAGTGCGACACCAGCTACATCCATCTTGAATATAATAACAAATATTAAGTTTAATATGACATTTACAACACCCGCTACAATAAGGAATATAAGTGGTCTTTTTGTATCACCAATAGCTCTTAGTATGGCAGCACCAAAGTTATAAAGTGCAACAAAGGGCATACTTACAAAATATATACGTAAATAGGTTGTTGCAAGATTGATGACATCATCAGGTGATCCCATCGCTTCTAGAATCATTCTTGCACCTGTTACACCAATAATCGCAAAGATCAAGCCAAAGACAATTGCGAGTAGTATGGCAGAGTGTACTGTTTCATGGGTATCTTTGTCTCTTTGTGAGGCAATAAAACGTGCAACTAGTACATTGACCCCAACGGATAAACCAATAAATAAACTCACTAATAGATTGACAACAGAAGATGTAGAACCTACTGCCGCAATAGAACGTGGCCCAGCAAACTGTCCTACCACAATAACGTCTGCTGCATTAAATAATAACTGCAAAACCCCTGAAAACATTAATGGTATAGAAAATATTAAGATCTTACCAAGTAATGGACCATGCGTCATATCCATTTGATATTGATCTTTCTTCATGAAATCCCCTCCTCATGACTATAGTCTAACATAATAGAATTAAAGGTGTTGAGAAGTTTCAAAATGAGTAAATGAAAGTAACACTTTTTTTTTAGAGAACCATTCGTTATAATTGTTTTGGAAAGAGGGGAGTGAAAAAATGATATTTCACGAAGTTGAATTATCTCATACTAAAGAAATCATGGATTCATATGAAGTGAATCCTATTATTGCGAAATATGTAGAACATAGAGGCTTCACAAAAGAAGACTATGAAGCACTCAACACACCATTTTATTATAACTTTACAGATTTAGAGAATGGTGAAACAGCATTGAATCTCATCAAAGAAGCATGTGCTTCTAAGTCTAAGATTCATATTTGTATCATGAGTACAGAACTACATCATTTATTAGAAAGTGCAATGATTTTCCTAGGTGTCTTAATGGCTAAAGGGAAATCAGCTTTTGAATTCTTTGATGGTCCTCAGGATGATTTTGGTCCTGGTCTTCATATTATCTTAGGAAATCAGTTAGAAGTAAGAGATGGTGACAATGTATATCCATTAGTACCTGGTGGTCACTATAAGGATGAAGATGTTGCACAGAGTTTACTTGTATTACAGCTTATTAATACATTACTTGGTAAAGAAAATCAGTATTTAGCTTCTCTTGCAGGTATTGGTATTCAGGCTGAAGGAGTTCCTCTATGTAACTCTAACCGTTATCATTTAAAGAAGACTTTAGGTTTATTAAATGACTGTCGTTTTGATGCGATTGAGTTTGTTGCTTTAACACCTAAGACAAGACAGAAAAACAATATGCGTCAAAGAGAATTCAAGAAGACATATAATGAAAGTGTTATGTCTGGTTCTATCACAAATAAGATGGCACATTATCTTAGTTCCTTAAATAATGCGAAGAAGATGGTTAAGTACCTTATTTATGGCTGTCCTGGTACAGGTAAGTTCCGTTCTGTTGCACCTATTGCGGATGAAATCAATGCTGGATACTTTATTAGTGATGAATTCCACGATGATGATCGAGTAAGAGATGTGATTCCATTAGAAATTTCAGACTTATCTAAGACAAATATAGAAGAATACTTACAGGTACTATCACCATTTGGAAATGGACAGGAAAAGACTCTTATTTCTATTGAAGGTCTAGTCATTCATGAAGCACCTGTAAAAGATTATTTTGATCATATCAAGTTAAGCTTCTTTATTCCTAATGTAGGTGGTATTGATACAATCATCTATAATCCAAACTATAAAATTAAGCACTTTAAACAGGGCCAGAAAGTAAAGATTGTAGGTACATTATCTATTAATGACTTTACTAGCCTTATGACAATTAACGCAGTACAAGTAGACATTCTTGATTTGATATGATGACCTCCCAGTAGACAGTGCAAATAATTAAAAGCACTGTTTGCTGAGGAGGTTTTCTTATGGGAAGAAAAAGTAAGTTTTCAAAAGAACAAAAAATTGAAATATGTAGAAGATACTTAGATGGCAGTGAATCAGT
>NZ_JACRWG010000012.1:0-45536 GCF_014306455.1 Catenibacterium faecis | reverse complement strand
TCTTTATCTGATGGAAGAAGTAGCTGAACATGAACTAGTATCAAAGGAATTTGATACTCCTCAGGAGGCACCTAAGAAAGAAAAGAAAAAGTATATTCCTCCAATGGATCATCCATGGAGAAAATCCATCTTTGCGAATTTTGCCACAAAACAAAAGCACCGTTGTGGTGCTAATGTTTGATTATTTTTGGGACATTATCAATTTCGGTTGACACACCCTTTTACAATATGACAAAATTACCCTTTTATAATATGACAAAAATTAGTCTTTGATATAGTTAAAATGCTTACATGCAGCAGTGATTCCTTCTTCTTCAATATTTGTTGTAATATATTTTGCGACTGATTTAAGTTCTGGTACTGCATTACCCATCGCAATACCGAGTCCTGTTTCTTCAATCATTTCTATATCATTACGTCCATCACCAAAAGCAATGGTATCATCAATACTTCTTCCTAGTTCCTTCACTAATTCTTTAATTCCTACTGCTTTAGATGAACCCTTAAGGGTTAAATCAAAAGAACGATCACTTTGATGTCTCTGTACATCAAAATAAGGACTTAAAGCTTCTACCATGACTGGAATATCATCCTTAGAATTGACTACTATCATACCAATATAAGTTTCTATATTCTTATAATCAAATGTATCAATGATTGTTTCTTCCTTCATGCCCCAGTTATTTGCGAATGCCTGGTGAACTGGATCTTCAGAATCTCTGACATATATAAAATCATTACCTTCAAAATAATAGTTAAAATGATGTTTTTCACATAGATCCATAGTAGCTTTAATCGCTTTGGCTGGTACAACATTCTTATAGACACATTTGCCTTTATATTCTACATAAGCACCATTACATGTAACATAGCCTGAAAATGGATACTTCATAACACCATCCACAATAAAACATTTACATCTACCTGTTGATAAGAACACATCATGTCCTTCTTCCTTTAGTTTATCTAAAGTACGGATAGTTTCAGGTGTGATTTCATATATATCCTGATTACAATCAATAAGTGTCCCATCTATATCAAAAAAGAATAATTTATTCATATTACAATCTCCTTTTCTAGCAAGTACTCCCATTATATCAAATGTATATAGAAAAGAAACTACTTAAGATAAGTCTCACAAAATCTTTAATAAGCGATAAAAAAAAGATGGGTATTTCTACCCATCTCACTAACATTCTCCATTAAATACTTCTGGAAGGAATACTTTATGTGTTTTACTTCTATGTCTTACAATTACATAAGTAAGAAGTACAGATACAACAAGTAAACCAACGAAGAATAAGATTTCTGTTGTAGGAACTGCAGTTGCATTCGCAATAACTGATCTAAATCCATTTACACTATATGTGAATGGTACAAATGGATGTAATACTTTATACCAATGTGGTGCAGTTTCTAGTGGATAAGTACCAGCAGAAGCACCAAGGTTAAATACCATGAAGATTAAAGCAATAAATTCACCGATACGACCAAATGCGATTGCAAGGAATGCGATGAATGCCATAAAGGCAAGTGATAATAAGAGCATGAATGCGATACATAATCCTGGTCTAGCAGGAGTGAATCCACAAAATCCTCTTAAGCTGAAGTATAAGATTAATGCCTGTACAATTGATAATGGAACCATGACTGTAGCTTTTGCAAGTAAGAACTTAACTGGGCTATCTGTAGTAGTCATACCCTTACCAAATGGATACATTAAGCTTAATGCCATACATGCAACATATAAAGCAACACTCATCATATAAGGTGCCATTGCATGACCATTGTTTGGCATGTTAGTTATTTCTTTCTTTTGTGTATCTACTGGAGTAGACATCTGTTTGTATGTCTTGTTAGTAGATTTGATATTACTCTTCCTAGAAGCATCTTTTAAGCTGCTTGTAAGTGTATTAGTTCCATCACCAATAGTAGTTAATCCTTCACCTAATGTTGCAGATCCTGCTGCTAACTGGTTAGATCCAGAACTGATCTTTAATGCACCATCAGCTAACTGAGAAGCACCACTATTTAATGTTTTATTGTTTGAAGCAAGTGTACCTAAACCATTATTTACCTGTTTAACGCCACCTGTATAAGTCTTTAAACCACTCTGTAATGTACCTAAGCCTTCATCAATCTGGCTTACTGCACCAACCATACCAACTGAATTAGAAGTTCCCTTCATATTAGCCTGTACTGTTTTTAAGTTAGATACTAATGAATTAACTGCTGAGTTGTTGGCAGTGGCTAATTGTTGTGAACCAGCTAATAATTCCTGTGTCTTTGCATTCGCTGTTGACTGATTCTTTAATACTTCCGCATTACCATAAAGTAATGTAGTTAACTGTTTTAAATCACTTGTATTTAATTTATTTGTTAACTGAGAAGCTACCTGTCTTAATGTCTGTGCCTGTGTGGCATGACTTGTTGCCTGCAACATTAACTGTTGTGCTAGTAGAGGCTGAGTTGCCTGTAAACTTTCTGCCTTTGCCTTTTCTGCTGCAGCTAATTTATCTAGCTTATCCGCATTTGTATTCATAGTACCAATTGTAGTTGCCATTACAGAAACCATACTATCTAATTTTTTAGCTGCCTGTAAGTTGTTTTCTACTAAATTGTTATCATCAATACCTGCCTGAATCTTAGTAAGTGCTTCTGATAACTGTTTTGAACTTTCGTGCATTTCGTTATTCTTCTGAGTTAATGTATTTAACTGTTCAGCGTTCTGATTCAAACCATCAGATAACTGTTTTTCAGCAGCCTTCACAGCACTTAATAACTGTGAGCTACCAGACTTTAATTGAGCAGCACCATTATTTAATGTAGCACTGTTGTTATCTAACTGCTGTGTACCCGCTTTTGCAGTAGATACACCTTCTGTATAGGCACTTAATCCTTTTACTAAAGAATCAGCACCATCATTGAACACTAATGCGCTTGAAGCAAGAGTATTCAAGTTTTCTGTGATAGTCTTATTACCTTCACTTGCAGTAGCTACACCATCACTTAATTTCTGTGAACCATCTGCAGCTGTATTGAAACCTTTACTTAATGTTTTTACATTCTTGAATAAGATCTTTGAATAAGTCTTAGTCACTGTTGATGAGATTTCAGCTTTTACTTTAGCCATAGCTGAATCATCCATCTTAGTCGCAATGTAGTTTGTCTGTGGATTTGTAGTATATGTGAGCATCATTGTCTGTGGATCATCATCCAATAATGTCGTCGCATTTTTAGAGAAGTTTTCAGGAATAGTAATTACCATGTAATAATTTCCATCTTTTAAACCTTTCTGTGCTTTTGTTGATGAAACAATATTGAAATCCATTGAATCATTCTTTGATAGTTTATCACTTAGCTGTTTACCAATATCCATAGTAGAACCATTATATTTAACTTCTTTATCCTTATTTACAACGGCTACTGGAAGCTGATCCGTTTGACCATATGGATCCCACATAGAACCTAAGAAAACACAAGCATAAATCATCGGAATGATCATGATTGCACAAAGTACAATTTTAAGCCATGTACTTTTCGCAATGTTTTTCCATTCTGCTTTAATCATATTACCCTTTCCTTTCTGTCATCTTCCTAATGACTAGTAGTCATTTTAGTTGACCGTTAGTCATTTATCAATTTACAAATAAGGTCATTTGATAAAAAAACATGATGTAAGCGTATATCATTTTTTAATAAATATAAAAAAAAGACTGCTGACATAAGTCAACAGTCTAATGAACTAAAATTATTCAATGATTTCAGTTACGTTACCAGCACCTACAGTACGTCCACCTTCACGGATAGAGAACTTAGTACCGTTTTCGATAGCGATTGGGTGAATTAATTCTACAGTGAATTCTACGTTATCGCCTGGCATAACCATTTCAGTTCCTTCTGGTAATTCGATAACACCAGTAATATCAGTAGTTCTGAAATAGAACTGTGGTCTATAGTTACCGAAGAATGGAGTATGACGTCCACCTTCATCCTTAGTTAATACATAAACATGAGCGTTGAATTTCTTATGTGGATGTACTGAACCAGGTTTAGCTAATACCTGACCTCTTTCGATCTGGTCTCTGTTGATACCTCTTAAAAGAACACCAATGTTATCACCAGCTAGAGCGTAGTCAAGTAACTTTCTGAACATTTCGATACCTGTAGCAACAGTCTTCTGAGTTTCATGGATACCAATGATTTCAAGTTCATCGTTAAGGTTTAACTGACCACGTTCAACTCTACCAGTAGCAACTGTACCACGACCAGTGATTGTGAATACGTCTTCAACTGGCATTAAGAATGGCTTATCAGTTTCACGAGCTGGATCTGGGATATAAGAATCCATAGTGTCTAATAATTCATGGATTGCAGGAGTCCACTTTGGATCACCTTCAAGAGCCTTTAATGCAGAACCACGGATGATTGGAGTGTCATCTCCTGGATAGTCGTATTCAGATAATAAATCACGAACTTCCATTTCTACTAAGTCGATTAATTCTTCGTCATCAACCATATCGCACTTATTTAAGAATACGATGATGTATGGAACACCAACCTGACGAGATAATAAGATATGTTCTCTTGTCTGAGGCATAGGTCCATCAGTTGCAGCTACTACTAAGATAGCACCATCCATCTGAGCAGCACCAGTGATCATGTTCTTGATGTAGTCAGCATGGCCTGGACAGTCAACGTGTGCATAGTGACGATGAGCAGTTTCATATTCAACGTGTGCAGTGTTGATTGTGATACCACGTTCTTTTTCTTCTGGAGCAGCATCGATTGCAGCATAGTCCATAGCTTTAGCCTGACCTTCACTAGCTAATACAGTAGTGATAGCAGCTGTTAAAGTTGTTTTACCATGGTCAACGTGACCGATAGTACCAATATTTACGTGAGTTTTCTCACGGTTAAATTTTTCCTTAGCCATTTAAGGTTATCCTCCTATATAATTCTAAAATTTTACATAACTATTTTAATAGATTTTATTGAGAATTGCAATAAAAATCATAGTTATTCTTATTTTACGCCGTTCTTTTTAATGATTTCTTCCTTGATTGATTTAGGAACAGGTTCATAACGGTCGAACTGCATTGTATAGTTACCACGACCCTGTGTGAATGATCTTAAGTCTGTTGCATAACCGAACATTTCAGCTAGAGGTACAGAAGCTTCAACCATTACAGCATTTCCTCTTTCTTCCTGACCATCGATCATACCACGTCTAGATGAGATATCACCCATAACGCTTCCTAAGTATTCAGAAGGTGCAGTTACTTCTACCTTCATGATTGGTTCAAGGATTACTGGAGCACACTTCTTACCAGCAGCTTTTAATGCCATAGAAGCAGCTACTTTATATGCCATTTCTGATGAATCGACATCATGGTAAGAACCGTCGAATAATGTAGCCTTAACGTCAAGTACTGGGTAACCAGCGATCATACCAGTTTCTAAAGCGTCTTCAAGACCAACTTTTACAGAACCGATATATTCTCTTGGAACTGATCCACCAACAACAGCGTCAACGAATTCAAATCCTTTACCTTCATTAGGTTCGAACTTGATCCAAACGTGACCGTACTGACCACGACCACCAGACTGTTTAATGTATTTACCTTCACATTCAGCAGCCTGAGTAATAGTTTCTCTATAAGCAACCTGAGGAGCACCAACGTTTGCTTCTACATGGAATTCTCTCTTTAATCTGTCAACAATGACATCAAGGTGTAATTCACCCATACCAGCGATGATAGTATCACCAGTTTCAGGGTTTGTAGATGTTCTGAAAGTTGGGTCTTCTTCAGCTAATTTAACTAAAGCTTCACCAAGTTTGTTCTGGTCAGCTTTTGTCTTAGGTTCAATTGCTAATTCGATAACTGGTTCTGGGAATTCCATCTTTTCAAGGATAACGAAATCGTCTTCCGCACAAAGAGTATCACCAGTTGTAGTGTTCTTGAAACCTACTGCAGCAGCGATATCACCAGCATAAACTTCATCAATTTCTTTACGTGTATTAGCATGCATTAATAAGATACGACCAAGTCTTTCTTTCTTATCTTTTGTTGAGTTCAATACATATGAACCAGCAGTTGCAACACCTGAGTATACACGGAAGAAAGTTAACTTACCTACGAATGGGTCAGTCATAACTTTGAATGCTAAAGCTGAGAATGGTTCTTCATCAGATGCATGACGATCAACTTCGTTACCTTCAGCATCTACACCCTTGATTGCAGGGATATCAGTTGGAGCTGGTAAGTAGTCAATTACAGCATCAAGCATTGGCTGAACACCCTTATCTTTGTAAGCAGAACCACAAAGAACTGGGAATAATTCAACAGCGATTGTACCCTTACGGATAGCAGCTTTAACATCTTCGATTGCAGGTTCTTCACCTTCAAGAATCTGCATCATTAAATCATCATCAAATGAAGCAGCAGCTTCTAATAAAGTCTGATGATATTCTTCAGCCTGATCAACATATTCAGCTGGGATTTCTTTTTCGATTACATCGATACCTTCAGCACCATCGAAATAGATAGCTTTCATCTTTAATAAGTCGATAACACCTTCGAATGTATCTTCAGCACCGATAGGTAACTGTAATGCAACAGCATTAGCACCTAATCTTGAATTTAATGAGTTAAGTGACATGATGAAATCAGCACCAGTAGCGTCCATCTTGTTTGAGAAAACAATTCTTGGTACGCCATAAGTAGTAGCCTGTCTCCAAACTGTTTCAGTCTGAGGTTCTACACCTGCTTTAGAGTCAAGTACTGTAACGGCACCATCAAGTACACGTAGTGAACGTTCAACTTCTACAGTGAAGTCTACGTGGCCTGGTGTATCGATGATGTTAATACGATATCCTTTCCAGTGAGCTGTAGTTGCAGCAGAAGTGATAGTGATACCACGTTCTTTTTCCTGTACCATCCAGTCCATCTGAGATCCACCATCATGAGTTTCACCGATTTTATGGATTTTACCTGTATAGTAAAGAACACGTTCAGTAGTAGTTGTTTTACCAGCATCGATGTGAGCCATGATACCGATATTACGTGTTTTTTCTAATGGAAATTCACGAGCCATAATTTTCTCCTTTCAAATACTTTTTCTTTTAATTTATATGTAATAAAGATATTACCAACGGAAATGTGCGAAAGCTTTGTTAGCTTCTGCCATTTTATGAGTATCTTCTTTCTTCTTAACAGCAGCACCTGTACCGTTAGAAGCATCGATAATTTCGTTAGCTAAACGATCAACCATTGTATTTTCGTTTCTTAAACGAGAATAGTTAGTTAACCATCTTAAACCTAAAGTCATTCTTCTTTCAGGTGTTACTTCAACTGGTACCTGGTAGTTAGCACCACCAACACGTCTTACCTTTAATTCAAGTACAGGCATGATGTTGTTGATAGCTGCGTCGAATACTTCCATAGCTGGCTTTCCAGTCTTTTCTTCAACTTTTTTGAATGCTTCATATAAGATGTTCTGAGCAACACCTTTTTTACCATCTAACATGATGTTGTTAATAAGCTTAGTGATTGTTTTACTATTGTAAATTGGATCAGGTAAAACATCTCTTTTCGCAATACGTCCTTTTCTAGACATCGGCAAATTCTCCTCTCTCTATTTTATTAATTTAAAAATTTATTTCTTAGGCTTTTTAGCTCCGTATAATGAGCGGCTCTGCATACGATCTTTAACACCAGCACAGTCCATAGTACCACGGATAATATGGTAACGAACCCCTGGTAAGTCCTTAACACGACCACCACGAATTAATACAACAGAGTGTTCCTGAAGGTTATGACCGATACCAGGAATGTAAGCTGTAACTTCTAATCCATTTGATAATCTAACACGGGCATATTTACGTAATGCTGAGTTAGGCTTCTTTGGTGTCATTGTAGCAACACGGGTACAAACACCACGCTTCTGAGGTGAATTATCATTAGTTGGTCTTTTTGCTAATGAGTTGTAACCTCTATTTAAAGCTGGAGACTTACCCTTTTTAGTCTTTTCGCTACGTCCTTTTCTTACTAATTGGTTAATTGTAGGCATGATTTTCTCCTTTCTAATTCTAACACACAATTCCGGGTGTTTCACAAATTTGTTTTTATATATGTGCCCTCATCGGACACCTTTGTCAGTATATGACAAATAAAAGTCCTCGTCAACTACTTTTTTTAGTTTTTTTTATCAATTTTTTTTTTAGTTTTTTTTATCAATTTAATCCAAATGCCATCCACCATCTTCATGATAGATCATCTGTTTAGTCATTCCACCATCAATACAAATATTCTCACCATTGATGAATGTTGCTTTTGACGAACATAAAAATAAAACCATAGAGGAAATATCTTCTGGATTCCCTACTCTTCCTACTGGCTGTTGATAAGCATCAGGCCCTGTATATGTATTCCCGTGAGTATCAATCCATCCTGGCGAAATAGAATTCACTCTCACTTTTCCACTTAGACTCATCATTAATGCGTGTGTAAGGGCTGATATGCCACCTTTTGCTGCAGTATAGCTTTCTGTATTAGCCTGACTCATTCGGTCTCTAGAAGACGAAATATTGATGATTACGGCATCGCCATTAAAATACTCTTTAAATAGCTTAGTTAAATAGAATGGTGCAGTGACTCCTACAGACAATGCATATTGAAATTCTTCATAGCTACATTCATCAATACCTAGCATGAGTGGTAATGCATTATTTATTAGATAATCTATATGTCCATGTTTATCTAATACATAAGATACAAATGATTCTAGAGTTTCTTTACTCGCAATATCTCCTACATAGTGATTTCCTTGTACTTTATCAATTATTTCTACAAAAGCACCTTGTTTTTTGAAATCTTCTGCTATTGATTGTCCTATTCCATGTGCCCCACCTGTAACAACTACAACTTTATCCTTAAACTCCATAATTTCCTCCATATATATGAAAACACTATGAACATTTGTCCATAGTGTTTCTTATTCATTAAGCGTCATGGTGAGCAGAAACAAATTCTTCTGCTTCATCAAACATTGTAGATTCAGGAGTGAAGTTTTCAGCTTCTTCTCTTGATTTTTCAAGTTCAGCCTGCTGAGCAGCTTCTTCTTCCTCTCTCTTAATTGTTTCGTCAGACTTTAAAGGTCCTCTTAAGCCAGTACCTGCTGGTAATAGCTTACCGATAATAACGTTTTCTTTTAGACCCTTAAGTGGATCGACTTTACCTCTGATGGCAGCATCAGTAAGAATTCTTGTAGTTTCCTGGAATGATGCAGCTGATAACCAAGAATCAGTTTCTAATGAAGCCTTAGTAATACCAAGTAAGATTGGTCTACCTACAGCTGGATGTTTACCTTCCTTAAGAACCTGTCTGTTTAATTCAGTGAAGTTCTTAACTGAAACATGAGATCCTGGTAATGCGTCTGTATCTCCGCCTTCTACAATCTTCATTCTTCTCATCATCTGCTGAATGATGATTTCGATATGCTTATCAGAAATTTCGATACCCTGTAATCTATATACCTGCTGTACTTCTTTTAAGATGTACTTTTCTACAGCTTCTGCAGAGGCAACAGATAATAATTCTTTTGGAGAGATAGAACCTTCAGTAATCTTATCACCTGGTTCAACAATATCTCCTTCTTTTACAGCTAACTTAGCACCAATTGGTGTTAAGTAAGTCTTAGTTTCAAGATCATTTGCGACAGTCACTTCTGAACGCTGGTTGTTATGGTCACCCTGAGTTGTAATTGATGAAACATGTCCATTGATTTCAGAAATAATAGACTTAGCCTTTGGAACACGTGCTTCAAACAATTCCTGGATACGAGGAAGACCCTGTGTGATATCGGCGTCACCGGCAACACCACCCATGTGGAATGTACGCATTGTAAGCTGAGTACCTGGTTCACCGATTGACTGTGCAGCCATAATACCGATTGTTTCACCAAGTAATACTTCCTGACCAGTTGCTAAGTTTAGACCATAGCACTTACGGCAGATACCGTTCTTAGACTTACATCCGAAGATGTTTCTAATTTCAACAGTCTTGATACCAGCATCAGATACTGCTTTTGCTGATTTTTCAGTCATTAATTCATTTGCATGGACAATGATTTCACCAGTTGCTGGATCAACGATATCCTTTAATGAAGTACGACCAATAAGTCTATCTACTAATGGTACGATGACGTTACCATCAGCTGTATTAATTAATTCAGATACTTTGAATCCCTTATCAGTATGACAATCATCTTCTGTGATAATAACTTCCTGAGCTACATCGACAAGACGTCTTGTTAAGTAACCTGAATCGGCAGTCTTTAAGGCTGTATCTGTAGAACCTTTACGGGCACCATGTGTAGAAATGAAGAATTCTGATGCAGTTAAACCTTCACGAAGGGCAGACTTGATAGGAAGTTCGATAGTTTCACCCTTAGGGTTACTCATCAATCCACGCATACCTACAAGCTGAGTGAAGTTAGAGATGTTACCACGGGCACCTGAATCTGACATGATGAAGATTGGGTTATCACGGTCAGCTTCGAACTCATCTTTAACGATACCAGTAACTTCTTCTTTAACGTCATTCCATAATTTGATTACGGCTGTATAACGTTCATGTTCTGTTAACTTACCTTTGTTGTATAACTTCTTGATGACTTCAAGATGTTCATCAGCATCATCGAATAAGTGATACTTATCCTGAGGAATCTGAATATCGTAAGCTGATACTGTAATACCAGCGATAGTTGAATAATAGAATCCCTGATTCTTTAATCTATCAAGCATGGCATGGATTTCATCAACTGGACAGATCTTGAAGTATTCATCGATGATTGCTCCAAGAGTCTTCTTAGTGAACTGCTTGATTAAAGGCTGATTCTTAATATGTTCCTTGATATCTGTACCATAAGGTAAGAAATATTTCATAGGAGTTGCTTTTAAGCTTGCCTTATCTGGATCATTTAAGTATGGGAATTCACCTTCAAAGATCTGGTTGAAGATAATCTTACCTACTGTAGTGACTAAGTACATGTTGTTCTGTTCTTCAGTGAATGTCTTATTCTTTAATGCTGAAGCACGGATTGCAATTCTTGTATGTAAGTTAACAGTCTTATTGTAATAAGCCATTAATACTTCATTTACATCAGCAAATACTGTACCTTCACCAATCTGATCAGCTTTTTCTGTTGTTAAGTAATAGTTACCAAGCACCATGTCCTGTGATGGAGTAACGATAGGTTTACCATCTTTTGGACCAAGGATATTTCTAGAACCAAGCATTAACTGTCTTGCTTCCTGAATTGCTTCTTCACCAAGAGGTGCATGGATAGCCATCTGGTCACCATCGAAGTCGGCGTTGAATGCTGGACATGCTAATGGGTGAAGACGAATGGCACGACCTTCTACTAGCTTAGGTTCGAAAGCCTGGATACCTAATCTATGTAATGTAGGGGCACGGTTTAATAATACTGGGTGATGTTTGATAACATCTTCAACGATTGGCCAGATCTTATCATCCATCTTATCAATCATACGTTCAGCAGCTTTGATATTAGTTGCTAATTCGTTTCTTACTAATCCAGAGATAACGAATGGCTTAAATAAGTTAACAGCCATTTCTCTTGGAATACCACACTGGTACATCTTTAATGTAGGTCCTACAGCGATAACTGAACGTCCAGAGTAGTCTACACGCTTACCAAGTAAGTTCTGTCTGAAACGTCCCTGTTTACCTTTAAGTGTATGTGAAAGAGATTTTAATGCTCTTCCTCCAGCACCTGTAATAGGCTTAGAACGTCTACCATTATCAATTAAAGCATCAACGGCTTCCTGAAGCATACGCTTTTCATTCTGTACGATGATACTAGGTGTACCTAATTCTAATAATTTCTTTAAACGGTTGTTACGAGTAATGACACGTCTATATAAGTCGTTTAAGTCACTTGTCGCAAAACGACCACCGTCTAGCTGAAGCATTGGTCTTAAATCAGGTGGAATAACTGGAAGAACATCCATGATCATCCATTCTGGCTGGTTATTAGAACTTCTGAATGCATCAATTGCTTCAAGTCTCTTTAATAACTTCTGTCTCTTCTGACCCTGAGCTTCTTTTAACTGAGTTTCTACATCTTCAAGTTCAGCATCTAAGTCAACCTTCTGTAATAATACTTTGATTGCCTCAGCACCGATTTTAGCCTGGAACTGACCACCGAACTTTTCAACACAGTTACGGTAATCTCTTTCAGATAATACCTGCTTGTATTCAAGTGGTGTAGAACCTTTATCAGTAACAACATAAGATACGAAGTAGATGATTTCTTCTAACTGTTTAGGTGACATATCAAGGATAAGTCCCATACGAGATGGAACTCCCTTTAAATACCAGATATGTGCTACTGGAGTAGCTAATTCGATATGACCCATTCTTTCTCTTCTTACTGAAGAACGAGTGACTTCGACACCACAACGGTCGCAGACAACACCTTTATATCTTACTTTCTTATATTTACCACAAGCACATTCCCAGTCCTTAGTTGGACCAAAGATTCTTTCACAAAATAAACCATCTTTTTCAGGCTTCTGTGAACGATAGTTGATTGTTTCAGGTTTTTTGACTTCGCCATATGACCATTCACGAATCTTCTCAGGAGAGGCTAAACCGATCTGAATTGCTGAAAAATTATTATTCTCTGCCATTATTCTTCCTCCTCACCGCTTTTTCCAAATAATCCTTCGATAATATCATCGACTGATTCTGGAGCTTCATCATCATCGAAGCTGTCTTCTACGATTTCATCTTCACCTTCGGCAACGAATTCTTCGTGAGTGTCAACTTCTTCATCTTCTTTTTCTTCTTTATCATCATTTTCTTCATCTTCTTTTGGCTTCTTAGGCGCATCGAATGAACGAGGGAAACGACGATCTTCATCTTCGATATTACCTACATTGATTTCATTACCTTCATCATCTAATAGACGAATATCTAATGCCAATGCCTGTAATTCTTTCTTTAATACTCTGAATGATTCAGGTAATCCTGGTTCAGGTAACTTCTGTCCCTTAACAATTGCTTCATAAGTCTTAACACGTCCTACAACGTCATCTGACTTAACTGTTAAGATTTCACGTAATGTATATGCTGCACCATAAGCTTCAAGTGCCCATACTTCCATTTCCCCGAATCTCTGACCACCGTTCTGAGCTTTACCACCAAGTGGCTGCTGAGTAACAAGTGAATAAGGACCAACTGATCTTGCATGTAACTTATCATCAACCATGTGACATAACTTGATCATGTACATGATACCAACTGATACTTCGTTATCGAAATATTCACCAGTTTTACCAGAAATAACTTTCTGTTTACCATTTTCTGGCATACCAGCTTCCTTCATGATATTTTCTAAGTCCTTAGAATTGATACCATCAAAGGCTGGAGTAGCGAAATACTGACCACCTAACTGTCTAGCAGCATAACCTAAGTGTAATTCTAATACCTGACCGATATTCATACGAGATGGTACCCCTAATGGGTTAAGCATGATATCAAGTGGTGTACCATCCTGTAAATGAGGCATATCTTCTGTTGGTAAGATCTTAGAAATGACACCCTTGTTACCGTGTCTACCTGACATCTTATCCCCTTCAGAAATCTTACGCTTCTGAACGATATATACTTTAATAACCTTGTTTACACCTGGCTGTAAATCATCTCTTTCAACTTCTTTATAAGCAAGAGAGTTTGCTGAACCATACTTGTTTTCAGTCTTTCTTTCTTTACCTCTACGAGTGAATACTCTGATACGATGTACGATACCAGAACCACCATGAGGTACTCTTAATGAGTTATCTTTAACTTCTCTTGATTTTTCACCAAAGATAGCTAATAATAGTTTTTCTTCTGCAGATAATTCTGCCTGTCCCTTAGGAGTGACTTTACCAACTAAGATATCGCCTTCCTTAACTTCAGCACCAACACGGATAATACCGTTTTCGTCTAAGTTAGAACGAGCATCATCACCTACGTTAGGGATATCTCTAGTAATTTCTTCAGGACCAAGCTTTGTATCACGACATTCAATTGTATATTCCTGAATGTGGATAGAAGTATAGTAGTCTTCTTTTACAAGCTTTTCATTCATGATGACAGCATCTTCGTAGTTATAACCATTCCATGTCATGAAACCTACAAGAACGTTCTGTCCTAATGCTAATTCACCCTGTTCCATAGCTGGTCCATCAGCAAGAACCTGACCCTTAAGAACATGTTCACCAGCCATAACAATTGGACGATGGTTGATACATGTACCAGCGTTAGATACAGTGAACTTTAATAACTTGTATGTCTTTTCGCCACTTTCACCTTCAACGATGATCTTCTTAGCGTCAGCATATTTAACAGTTCCTTCTTCTTTCGCAACAACTGCAGCACCAGAGTCTCTTGCAGCCTGGAATTCCATACCTGTTCCTACATAAGGCGCATGTGGATTTAATAGAGGTACAGCCTGTCTCTGCATGTTACATCCCATAAGGGCACGAGTGGCATCATCGTTTTCCAAGAATGGGATACATGAAGATGCAACTGATACGATCTGTTTAGGTGAGATATCGATGAAGTCGATTTCTTCTGGCTTAGCCATGATGTTTTCACCTAAATGACGTGAAATAACCTGTTCATCAATGATACGGTCATTTTCATCAGTCTTAACTTTTGCCTGAGCAATAATATAATTCTTTTCTTCATCTGCTGTTAAATAACGAATATCATTTTCATCAATAACGCAGTTATTTACTTTACGATATGGAGTTTCAATGAATCCATATTCATTTACTTTTGCATAAGATGCAAGTGTAGAAATCAACCCGATGTTAGGACCTTCTGGTGTTTCGATTGGACAGATTCTACCATAGTGAGATGGATGGACGTCTCGTACTTCATAACCTGCACGGTCTCTTGATAAACCACCAGGACCTAAGGCAGAAAGACGTCTCTTGTTTGTTAATTCGGCAAGTGGGTTAATCTGGTCCATGAACTGAGATAACTGAGAACTTGCGAAGAATTCTTTGATTGCAGCAGTCAATGGACGAATGTTTGTTAATGACTGTGGAGTCATAGAATCATCTTCAGCTAAAGACATTCTTTCCTTAACTACTCTTTCCATACGTGATAAACCAATACGGAACTGGTTCTGAACTAATTCACCAACAGTTCTAACACGTCTGTTACCTAAATGGTCGATATCATCTAATAAACCAATACGGCTCATTAAAGACACTCTATCTTCTGCTGCTAAGTCCTGAGAATCAAAGATATCAACAAGGTTAAGCATATAAGAATATGCAGCAATAAAGTCTGAAATAGTGACAAACTTACTATCTAATGAAAGATCAGTACCGATTACTCTCATCTTGATAGACTTAGATTCATCTGTATATACATCTAATACCTGAATAGTATGATTAGAATGCATATTTTCGTTAGTTTTAATTTCTTTTGTATGTGCACCTGCTTCAAATACTGGCTTTAAGATTTCTAATTTATCTTTAGTAATCTTAGTACCTTCTGTCATTACAACGTTGCCATCAACGTCAACAACATCTTCAGCAAGAACACGATCAGCGATACGATCTAATAAGCTTAATTTCTTACGTAGCTTAAAACGACCTGCTTTTGCTAAATCATAACGCTTTGGATCGAAGAAACGCGCAAATAGTAATGAGTTAGCACCATCTAAAGTAGCTGGTTCACCTGGTCTCAACTTACTATAAATTTCCATCAACGCATCATCAGTGTTATGTGTTGGATCCTTTTCAAATGTATTGTAGAGGAACTGGTGTTCTCCGAAAACTTCAATAATATCTTCATTTGAAGAAAGTCCTAGAGCACGTAAAAGAATAGTACCTGGAATCTTCTTCTGACGGTCAATACGAACATTTAGAACATCCTTGGCATCATTTTCAAATTCTAACCAAGTACCACGAGATGGGATCACCTGTCCATTGAAGACAATCTTACCAATCTTGTCTGTTCCATTACCAAAATAAGCTCCTGGAGAACGAACTAACTGTGAAACGATAACACGTTCTGCACCATTAACAACAAATGTACCTGAATCTGTCATTAATGGGAAATCACCCATAAATACTTCACTTGTCTTGATTTCTCCAGTTTTCTTATTTACAAGACGTAAAGTAGCACGCAAAGGAGCTGCATAGATTGCATCTCTTTCTTTACTTTCATCTGCATCATATTTAGGCTCATCAAAACGACAATCTACAAACTCCAATGATAATGTGTCGTTAAAATTTGTGATAGGATAAATATCCTCAAATACTTCTCTTATACCTTTTTCCTGAAACCACTTAAATGAATCTGTCTGAATTTCGACAAGGTTAGGTAGTTTCAAAGAACCACTAATACGAGAATAATTGCGTCGCTTAATGCGGCTTTCTGCAGTTCTTACATTCTTTTCCAAAATCCGTTCCACTCCTTTTTTAATCTCTATCTGCAAGCTAAAAAGGGTCAAAATGACCTGCTTTTATACATGAGTAGGCATTTTAGTATACTAGCACAAGGGTACTTTTGTGTCAACCCAAAAAGGGAAATTTATACAATTTCCCTATAGTTCATTATTTAATTGATTGAATTATGTAATAGCCTTTATTTCGCTTCAATACTTCCGCATTCCCAAAGACTTCTTCCATGCATTTCTTAGCACTTGGTGCACCCTGCTTCTTTTGTATGACAATCACAAGGCGTCCATTCTTATTTAAGTGTGAATAACTTTCTTTAAGAATAGTAGTCACAACACTCTTGCCAGCACGAATTGGAGGATTAGAGATGATCATATCAAATGTCTTCTCTACATTCTCATATGCATTACTTTCATATACATGCATATCTTCAAGATGATAATCTTCAATTGTACGTTTAGCAAGTTCCATTGCGCGTCTATTGACTTCAACCATATCAAATGCGACATTTGGATAAACCATCTTTAAGCTGATACTTAAAGCACCATATCCACACCCAACATCCAATACTGATTTTACACCTTCTAGATTAACGGTGTCAAGTAGTGTTCTTGAACCGAAATCTACACTATCCTTAGAGAAAACACCACGATCACTATGAAACTCAATAGAATGTCCTTGATAATCGAAGTGAATAATCGTTGGTCTGCTTTCTATTTCATCATTTGTATAATAGTGTGACATTCTCATTCCTCATAAGAAAAAAGCCCTAAGATAGGGCTTTTATAATTGTGTTTGTATTAAATTACTTTAATTCAACAACAGCACCAGCAGCTTCTAAAGTTTCCTTTAACTTAGCACCTTCTTCAGCTGGTACGTCTTTCTTGATTTCAGATGGAACCTTGTCAACTAAGCCCTTAGCATCAACTAGTCCTAAACCAGTGATTTCTCTAACAGCCTTGATAACTTTAACCTTTGTAGGTCCAACTTCCTTAAGGATTACTGTTACGTTAGCAGCAGGTCCTTCTTCTTCAGCAGCAGCAGCAACTGCAACTGGAGCAGCAGCTGTAACGTCGAACTTTTCTTCGATTGCTTTTACTAATTCGTTTAATTCTAAGATTGTAGCTTCTTCTAAGTAAGCTAAGATTTCATCAGTTGTTAACTTTGCCATTTTAATATTCTCCTTTATTTCGATATTAAGCAGCTGCTTCTGCTTCAGCAGGAGCTGCTTCTTCTGCAGATCCGTCTGCTTCTTTGTCAGCTACAGCTTTAACAGCTCTAGCAACTTTTGATACTGGTGCCTTTAAGCAAGCCAATAACATTGATAACATACCTTCTTTGTTTGGTAACTTTGAAAGTTCCATAACTTCTTCTTTGCTCAATAATTTGCCTTCAACGATTGCAGTCTTGATTACAAGAGCTTCGTGATCCTTAGCAAATTTTGCTAGTACTCTAGCTGGAGCAACAGCGTCATCATGACCAAATGCAATAGCGTTTGGACCAGTTAAGAACTCATCTAATTCCTGTTTACCACAAGCTTCTGTAGCACGAAGAGCTAATTTGTTCTTATAAACTTTAAGTTCTACATTTTCAGCTCTTAAAGCACGACGAAGTTCAGTAACTTCATCAACAGTTAAGCCACGGTATTCAGCAACTACTACTGACTGAGCGTTAGATAACTTATCAGTGATTTCGTCGATGACTGCCTGTTTAGCGACTAATACTTTTTCGTTAGCCATTGTTACACCTCCATAAAAATTTTATTGCAACAATATACACGTTATATTAAAACCCCTAGTTTACCTAGGGGTTTGTCATTTTCATACATGACAATATCCCTCGGTAACAAATTGAGACTTGCGTCAGTTACTGTCTACGGTATATTGATTGCGGCATTAATAATTAAGCAGCAACTTTTACTGCTGGACCCATTGTAGATGAAACTACGCAGTTTTTAACGTAAGTTCCTTTAACTGCAGCAGGTCTGATTCTTAATAATAAAGCATGGATAGCTTCATAGTTTTCAACTAGCTTAGCGCTGTCGAAAGATACACGACCGATTGGAAGATGTACGTTACCATCTTTATCAGTTCTATAATTAACTTTACCGCCCTTAGATTCATTAACTGCTTTAGCAACATCCATAGTTACTGTACCAGTCTTAGGGTTTGGCATTAATCCCTTAGGACCTAAAACACGTCCTAATTTACCAAGCTTAGGCATCTGATCAGGAGTAGCGATCATAACATCGAACTCTAACCAACCTTTAGCGATTTCATCTAAGATTTCCTGGCCACCAACTACGTCAGCACCAGCGTTTCTAGCTTCTTCAGCCTTTGGACCTTCAGCGATAACACAAACTCTCTTTGTTTTACCAGTTCCGTTAGGAAGCACGATAGCTCCACGTAACTGCTGATCTGCATGTCTAGTATCAAGGTTTAACTTGAATACAAGATCAACACTTGCATCGAATTTAGCAGTAGTAGTCTTCTTAACTAATTCAATTGCTTCTTCGATTGAGTATAGCTTGCCAGCTTCAATCTGCTTAGCAGCTTCTACATATTTCTTTCCTTTTTTTGACATTTTCTTTCCTCCTTAAGTGGTCTTAACGGATAGACCTCCCACTGTAATGACGGAATTCAACTCCATCAGATTGCTAATTAATTAAGCGTCTAAGCCTTCTACTTTGACACCCATGTTACGTGCTGTTCCAGCAACGATTTTCATTGCTGCTTCTAAATCATTAGCGTTAAGGTCAGGCATTTTGTATTCTGCGATTTCCTTTAACTTATCAGCACTTAGAGTAGCAACAGTCTGCTTTGAATCACTTGCAGCTTTCTTGATACCACAAGCCTTCTTAATCATTTCAGCAGCTGGAGCTGTCTTTAATACGAAATCAAAGCTCTTGTCTTCATAAACAGTCAAAATTACTGGTACAGTTTCACCATGACGATCTTTAGTCTGATCGTTGAATGCTGTACAGAATTTTGGCATCTGAATTCCTGCACCTGCTAGAGCTGGTCCTGGTTTAGCACCACCTGCTGGGAACTGGATCTTCATAATTCTTACTACTTTTTTACCATTATTTGCCACGGTACACACCTCCATTAAAATATTGTCCGTGCTGTGGTTCGTTTGGGCCGAAACCCTCCCACGCATTTGACGCCATGCGTCGATTACAAATTATACATAATACAAAGCAAAAATCAATGCTTTTTTAATTTTTTTTGACTTTTTTTACTCAATTGATTTTAAGGACTCTACCATATTCACTTGATCAAGAATATGACGCATCGCCAAATTGATAATAATTGTAAAGCCCACTGTCATACCAAACGCAATTAAATAGATATAAAGCGGCATTGTACGAATAAATAACATATTATCCATTTCTACCGTTAATACAACAAATCGATGAAGGAAATAACCAAAAAACATACCAAGAGAGGCACCAATCAAAGAAAGAATGATATTCTCTCTAAAGATATAGTCACAATATTCTTTACGATGGAATCCTAATACCTTGATTGTTGCGATTTCACCTTTACGCTCACCAATGTTGATGTTCGTTAAATTATAAAGAACAATAAAACAAAGTAAGGCAGCACATCCTGATAAGATGGCAACAATAATATTTAATGAAGACATTCTTTGCTGGAATTCATCAAGTGTTGCAGTGAGTCGTTCCATACTACCAATATCATGATGATCAAGATAGTTCTTCAAGGCGTTGATATTTGATTTCTTTGTATTCATATCTACATAAAGTATAGAAGCAGATGGTTTCATACCAGTCAGATTTTCATAGAAAGTCTTACTCATATAGACTTGATGATTGACATAGTGTTCTACGATATCTGCCACCTTGACTGTGTATTTACTATTATTAAGAGAGAAAGTAAATGTTTCTCCTTTTTTCACATTCAGCTTTTCTGCAAGCTTCTGTGAGATAACAACACCCTCATCATTTAAGATAATCTTCTTTTTTGTTTTATAATCCTTAAAGTGAATAAAATTCTTAATTTCATCCGCATTGTCATACACAATCATCGTACTATAATAATCTTCACTATTGCCTAGTACTGTAATATTTTGACGCATAGCACTCGTTAAATTATGAATACCTTCTAGACGCTTGATCTTATTTTCAATCTTTTTTGTATCCTCTACATTACTATTAAGTTTAATAAGTGCATCATATTTATATACTTCTACATATTGTGAAGGAATGATTTCAGAACAGCTGTTCTTAACACCAAATCCCAACATGATTAAGGCTGTGCATCCCGCAATACCAATAACAGACATCCAGAAACGTTTTTTGTAACGGAATAAGTTTCTCATAGTCACCTTCTGATTGAAGTTCAATCGTTTCCAAATAAAAGGTATACGTTCCATGAGTATTCTTTTACCTGCCTTAGGTGCTTTAGGACGCATCAAGACAGATGGTGTAGAAACAAGTTCCTGTAAACAGACACTTAATGTTGCAAGTAATGTAACACCAACAGAAATAAGTATAGTTACAAGTGAAATAGACCATTTCTGTACCAGTACTGCTGATTGATTAATGCCATACATTAAATATGTGAATAAGAAATAGATAATACGAGGGAATGCCTGATTACCTACTAATATGCCTAAGATACAGGCAAAGAATGTTGCTAGAAAAGCATAGACAATATATTGCATTATAACATCCTGTTTACTATATCCTAGTGCACGAAGTGTTCCACAATAGCCTCTTTGTTCTTCTATCATACGTGTCATAGTTGTAAGAGATACTAAAGCAGCTACTAAGAAGAAGATGAGTGGGAATACTTGTGCAATAGATGCAATGGCCTGTTTATAGGATTCATAAGTCGCAATACCGACATTTTCACTTTTAGTAAGTGAATATAGAGTGCCTTTGGGAATCTGACTTAATTGTGATTCTGCTTGTTCTATTTGTGCTTTTGCCTGATCTAGCTGCTCTTTTGCTGTGTTGAGCTGAACCTTCGCATTATTCTCTGTGACTTCAAGTTTACTTTGCTGGATATTAAGTTCTGCTTCAGCTTCATCTAATTGTGATTGGGCTTTTTCTAATTGTATACGCCCTTCTAGTAATTGGCCTACGCCTTGAAGTTTCTGATTAAACTGACCCAAACTTTCATTCATCTCAGTAAGTATCTTTGTATAAGCATCCTCTGCTGATTCTTTATCCTTAATACTACCTAGAGTATCTTTAATAGAGTTCTGAAGTGTTTTGATTTCCTGATCTATTTTCTTAGTTTCATTATAAGCCTGCTGTGAGGCTTGAGTAACCTGTGAGGCTTTCTTTAAATAGACCTTCTTTTGTTCATAGAACTGAATACGTGCTTGAGCTAACTTCACCTTACCCTCTGATATCTGTGAATTAAAAGAATCTAGATTACGCTTATATTCCTGATAACCTTCTTCATATTGTTTCTTTGCATCATCTAACTGTGATTGCATATCTCCTGTTAATTGATCATATTGATCACTTATTTCTTCAGATAATGTACTCTTGATACGTGTATTTACTGTTTCAATCATATCATCATAATCAGAACTAAATAAATCATACTTCTGGGCACCTTCTACATCTACAAGTAAAGAAGTATATAGATGATCATTGTTTCTTAACTGGGCAACCTTACTATTGAGTCCTAGTTCTCTTGCCCCATCATTTAACACTTCCACAAATCCACTATTGGTTCCATCACCTAGTGTATTGGTGCCTCTATCTACATTACTGATATATCGAGGATCATTCACAATACCTACAATCTTATATGTCTTAGTCCCATTATCATTAGAAAGTTCAATCGTATGACCAATTTTGTAATTGTATTTACCTAGATTGACATCAATAATACATTCATCTTCTTTTTTAGGATAACGTCCTTTTACTATTTCAGGACGATCCAGCATATTTTGATCATAGTGATCCTGTGAATAAACAGTGACACCTGATTTACCATCCTTATGTGAAAATAAAGCATCAAACTGATAACATGGGACAACCTTCTTTACACCCTTAAGGCTTCTTACCTTTGCGACATCTTCATCAGAAAAGCCAAGTGTCGCAATATAAGTAAGATCGGCATAATTATGATTATTGAGATATGTATCTACACTAGAAGCCATTGTATAAGGGGTATTTCTTAATCCTGAAAAGACTGCAGCACCTAAGAATATAATCATGAAGATGGAAAAGAAACGTCCTTTAGACTGACTGATGTTCTTAAAGACAGTTTTCCAATAGAATTTCTTTTTTACCATTCAATATTATCGATGGATTCAGGATGTTCATTATATTCCTGTCTTTCCACTTTTCCATTCTTAAGATGTATGACTTGATCAGCCATTGGGGCAAGGGCTGAGTTATGTGTAATAACAATTACAGTCATTCCATAGTTATCACACATACTTCTTAATAAACCAAGAATTGATTTACCTGTTTGATAATCAAGTGCACCTGTTGGTTCATCACATAATAATAGTTTAGGATTCTTTGCGATAGCACGGGCTATGGCTACACGCTGTTGTTCTCCACCTGATAACTGTGCTGGGAAGTTATCTTTACGGTCTCCAAGACCAACACGTTCTAGAATATCTACTGAATTAAGTGAATCCTTAGAAATCTGAGAAGCAAGTTCTACATTTTCTAATGCTGTTAGGTTCTGTACCAGATTATAAAACTGGAATACAAAGCCAATATCATCTCTTCTATAATCTGTTAATTGTTTATCATCATAAGTCGCAATATTATGACCATCTACAACAATAGTGCCACTTGTAGGTGTATCCATGCCACCAAGCATATTTAATATAGTTGTTTTACCAGCTCCAGAGGCACCTACAATAACTGTGAATTCACCTTTATTTACTTTAAAATTCACACCATTATTTGCATAAATAGTGACATCTCCCATTGTATAGCTTTTCACAACATTCTTTAGTTCAATAAATGCATCCATACATTTAACCTCCTAATATTATTGTAAGTGATACCATTTTTATCTTCAAGCACAAAAAAAAGACATGCATAAGCACGTCTATTCTTCGATCTTCTTAAGCTGAATTAATTCCAAATCAATAGGTGTAAGGTTACCTAAGAAATCAACAAGTACTGTTGCTGTTTCTTTTTCTTTATCGATAGATTCTACTTTACCACTCTTAGCTGCAAATGGTCCAGCAAGAACTTCTACATAATCACCTACACCAAAATCAATTTCTACAGCTGTAGTCTGTACACCCATTGACTTTAAGATTGGATCTAATTCTCTCTTATTTACTGGGAAAGGTTTTGCCCCTCCACCAGATGATCCGATGAATCCTGTAACACCTGGTGTATTACGAACAATATACCAAGCTTCATCAGTCATGATCATTTCTACAAGAACATAACCAGGGAACATATTTACTGTCTTGTTCACTTTCTTACCGTTCTTGATTTCTGTTTCAACATGTTCTGGAATCACAATATTGAAAAGGATATTCTGAAGTCCCATTGATTCAACACGTTTTTCAAGATTTTCTTTTACTTTATTTTCATGACCTGAATATGTATTAACAACATACCATTGTCTTCCTTCATTATTGGAATCATGAGTTTCTTCAGTATTTTCTACTTTAGTTTTTAATTCTTCTGCCATATTAACTTAACCCCAATGTCTTTAAAATTAATGCAATTAATGCATCTGCGCCATAGAAATAAACACCTAGAATTACTGTAAATGCAAGTACTACAAATGCATCACGAGCTAATTCTTTCTTTGTTAACCAATGAACATTTTTAATTTCCTGACGAATACCTTTTAGAGAAAACCATTCTTTAAATTTTAATGGATTCTTATCTTCTTGTTCTTCTAAACGTCTTTGACGTTCTAATTTTTTTGCTTTTCTAAGCTCCTTGCGTTCCTGCTTAAGCTTTTCTTTTCTAGCCTTATCATCCATGGATGCAGCCTCCTTATTTCGATTCTCTATGTATCGTATGCTTACCGCATTTCTTGCAGTACTTACGTAATTCTAAACGTTTTACATTTGTTCTGTTATTCTTATAAACTGAATAATTACGTGATAAGCATTCCGTGCATACTAAGATTACCTTTTCTCTCATCTTATCACTCCTTAACCTAAATTAATTTATCATAAATACACAATATCGTCAATTGATAATTAAGAACTCCCCTAATGGATGTGCTCTTAATTTAGTCATTACACGATAAACACTGTTATAAACACACTTTATTGAAATATTAAGCATCAGTGCCACCTCTTTTTCAGGATATCCTAATAAAACAAGATGAAAGATCTTTTGATCTCTTTCTGATGTCTCATTCTGGATAATCGCATAAATAAGTTCCCAGATTTTTTCTAGATTCTGTGCCTTTTGTGGAGAGTACTCCACTTTTTGATCTGCAATCAATTCACCATAAGTGCGTGAATCTTCATAGTTCACAATCTTATCTAGAGAAACAGATTTCTTTTCATAACGGGTAAAGAAAGTATATTGTTTCTTGAGTAATGATTGCATCTTTTTAATAATACAGCTTTTCGCATATACATCAAATGTAGTATCCAAGTCATCACGATAGCTCCAGAATACTTTATCGAAGGTAATCAATCCTACCTGCAATAAATCCTGTGGTTCTAGAGACATAGATGAGATATACTTCATCTTTCTCATCACTGCTTTGACTAAAGCATCATAATAACTATAAAGATATTGTAATGCGACAGGATCATTAGATCTTGCTAAATAAATCAGTTCCTTTAATGTACGATCATCCATAGATCATCCTCCTCTTAGAGAGGATGACGTGAGTTATATACCTGATAAAGTAATACGGCAGTAGCAACAGAGGCATTGAGTGAATTGACATGACCTACCATTGGTAGAATGACATTCATATCACAATGTTCTTTTACTAAACGAGAAATACCAAATCCTTCTGATCCAATCACAAGAACTAGTGGCATATTGTAATCTACAGCACGATAATCTGTAGAGTTATCTAATTCACAACCTACTACCCAGAATCCTTCTTTCTTTAAAGAATCTAGAGTACGAGATAAGTTAGTTACCTGAGCCACAGGAACATGGTCAATAGCACCAGTTGATACCTTTGCGACTGTCGCATTTAAACCAACAGAACGCTTCTTACCAATAATAATACCATCTACACCAATTGCATCACATGTACGAATAATAGCCCCTAGGTTGTGAGGATCTTCCATACCATCAAGCATTAATAAGAGTGGCTGTTTTCCTTCTGGAATGTTACGTACGATATCTTCTAAAGGTGTATAGTCATAACCATCAATTAAAGCCATTACACCTTGATGGTTTACATTCCCTACAAGTTTAATAAAGCCATTTTTATCCGTCATCCTCATTTTTATATTATTCTTGCGACACAACTTCACAATATCATCATTCTTTGACTGGTTCTGAATCATTACTTCATGAACCTGTCTTGGTCCTGTTAATAGTTCTCTGACGGTGTTTTTACCATAAATCCATTCTTTCACTTTGTCACTTCCTCTTCTTCCACATATTTCTTAAATAATTCAAATATTTCATCTAATCTTTCTGTCTGCTTAGTGAGATAAAGATGTCCAATCATTGATTCAAAGCCAGAAGACTGGTTATGTACAACAACTGATTTATTCTTAACTGAATGTCCTTTGCAGTTACGCCCGCGTTTGAATAAGCGCACTTCTTCTTCAGTAAAGAAGTTTTTAGAGAGGGCATATTTCATAAAACCTGCATGGGCATAAGCACTGACATATTTAACAGAAGCTCTTTGTAATTCATGAGGCTTCATAATTCCCTTCCCTGTGAGTAAATATTCACGGACATATACTTCAAAGACTGCATCACCTAAATAAGCAACCGCGAGCGCATTCATTAACTCTGGACGCATTATAGAATGCCTCTTTCAGTTAATTCTTTTCTAACACGGTCTGCTTCATCAAAGTTCTTTTCTTTCTTGTAAGCATTCCATTGTTCATATAAAGCAATATCTTCTTCAGATAATTTAGTACCTTCAAATAAGAAGCCTAAAACATCCCCCATCTTAACAAGAGTTGCATATTCAGTCGCAATGACATCATTGTCTTTTTCTCTCACACGCATCACCTGATTAAGTACTTTTACCTGATCTAATACTTGTGTTAATGCAAGAGATGTATTTAAATCATCTTCTAATGCATTGACCATTGCATCCACAGTTTCCTTCTTATAATCATGAGCAGGAACATGATTCACCTGTAAATATAAAGATGCATTCTTAGTCGCATTTTCTACTTTAGATACTTCTTTACGTACGCCTGCAATGACATCATCTGTCATATTTAATGGATTACGATAGTGAGTAGATAACATCAACCATTTGAATACATTGCATCCAAATTCTACAATTAAATCCTTAGCCCATAATACATTACCTAAAGACTTAGACATCTTTTCACCATCGATATTGATCATCTGGTTATGCATCCAATAGTTGGCGATAGGATGTCCATTATAAGCCATAGACTGAGCAATTTCATTTTCATGATGAGGGAACTTTAAATCCTGTCCTCCACCATGGATATCAATCTTACCATCTTTGAATAGCTTATTAATCATGACAACACATTCAGTATGCCATCCTGGTCTACCTTTTGACCAAGGTGTATCAAACTGAATACCTTCATTTGTTTTCTTCCATAATGCGAAGTCAGTTGTACTTTCTTTCTTCTTGTCATCTTCAGATAGTGTACGATCACTTGCACCCGCAATCAAATCTTCTACCTTAATACCTGATAACATACCATATTCTTTAACCTTAGTAACACGGAAATAAACATCTCCATCTACTTCATAAGCATAACCCTTATCAATTAGTGCCTGGATGAAATCAATGATTTCAGGCATAGTTTCAGTGACTCTTGGTTTATATGTAGGATCTTCAATGTTTAATCCTGCTCTGACATCTTCATATGCTTTGATATATTTATCAGTCAATTCTTTTTCTGTAATACCTTCTGCTTTAGCAGCTTTGATGATCTTATCATCTACATCTGTATAGTTAGATACAAAAGTCACATCATTACCTAGATATTCAAAAGTACGTCTTAATACATCAAACACAATCATTGGGCGTGCATTCCCAATATGAGCATGGTTATAAACTGTAGGACCACAAATATAGATAGAAACTTTGCCTTCTTCAATTGGCTTAAATTCTTCTTTTTTGTTTGTTAATGTGTTAAATAGTCTCATAACATCCTCCTCAAATAAAAAAAGCTCATGATAAAGACGATCCACCTTACCATAGCTTTTCACTCTTAACGCAAGTCAAACGTTCTTTCTTTCAAAAAGACTCAGATGGGTGCATCCTAGAACCTCCCACTAGATGCTTTCACCACTTCATCCTCGCTGTAAGCTTCTTGTTCTATTCATTCTCATCTATAATTTATTTCACTATATCAAATTATCGCCTATTCTTCAAGACAAACGCCGTTCTTATTTCTTTGTATCAGTTAATTTTTTTGAAAGCTTATCTAAACCTTTGGATGTGAGAGAAAGACTTTTGGCTCCAAAGTCTTTCAAATCATTTATACCCTCCTTGAATTCTTCTGTCTCTGTGACCTTTTTTATACCTTCTTTCGCTTTCTTATAAGTGTCTGATTCAGAAATAGTGGTTGCTGCCTCTTTCGCACGATTAACACATTTATTAACGTTCTCTTCACTTAATATTTCTTCTGTATTCTCTTTTACCTTCTGAATACCTTTTTGTACTTCTTCACTTTCAGCAAACTCTTTGACTTTATCTAATATACTCATAATATCATCTCCTAAGCAAAAAGATGGAGGAAACTCCCCCATCTTTGTATTAACCAAGTAATGAACCAAATACTCTTAAGTATTCATCAGCTGAACGGTCCCAGTCTAATTTTTCAGTCATAGCACGATAAATTAAACCATTCCATTGATCTTTATCATCATAGTAGATATGTAATGCATAATCGATAGTGTCCATCATTTCATGAGCATTATAATTAGCAAAACTGAATCCAGTACCAGTACCATCAAATTCATTGAATGGCTGAACACTGTCTTTTAATCCACCAGTTTCTCTAACGATAGGAATTGTACCATAACGTAAAGACATCATCTGAGATAATCCGCATGGTTCAAATAATGAAGGCATTAAGAACATATCACAGCCTGCATAAATACGACAAGATAAACCAAAATCATATTTTAACTGTAATGAAATCTTTGGATTACCAAAACCAGCAATTTCTTCTAATGGTTCTTCATATTTCTTATCACCAGCACCAAGAATTAATAACTGAACCTTTCTCTGCAAGATTTCTTCCATACGATTAAGGATCAAGTCTAAACCCTTCTGCCATGTTAATCTAGTTACAATACCAATAAGTGCAACATCAGGATCCTGTGGTAATCCTACCTCAGCCTGTAATGCAAGCTTATCCTTCACCTTTTCAGTATAGACGCTATTAGCGTTGAAATGGTAAGGAATATTTGGATCTGTTTCTGGGTTATTTGTATCATAATCGATACCATTCAAAATACCATAAAGATCATCTTTACGCATAGCAAGGATACTCTGTAATCCTTCACCATAAGCATCTGTTAGAATCTCCTTGGCATAAGTTGGAGAAACAGTTGTAATTGCATCTGAATAAAGAATAGCTGCTTTCATCATGTTCATGCAATCATCATTACGTACATTACCGTTGTAATATAAGTAGTTATCTAAACCGAATAGATCATTCAATAAGAATGGATCACATTTACCCTGATAAGCGATATTATGGATTGTGAATGTAATCTTCACATTACCATAGAAATCATAATAGCAATATCTTTCTTTGTATAAAGGCGCAATCATAGCAGTCTGCCAGTCATGTAATGACAAGATATCTGGCATGATATTTAAACGAGATAAGCATTCAAGAACTGCAAAGTCATAAAATGCAAATCTTTCATAATCATCATCATACCCATATAAACCAGGTCTTCTGAAATATTGTTCATTATCCACAAAGAAATAAGTCACACCATCATATACTGCCTTAAAGACACCACAATAGCATCTTCTCCATCCTACCCATAAATAGAAGTTAGTCACATATTCTAAAGTTTCTGGAAACTTGATATCCTGATACTTAGGAAGAATGACATAACATTCATGACCTTTCTTCACAAGTTCTTTTGGTAAAGAACCGATAACGTCAGCGAGCCCTCCAGATTTAATATAAGGAAGTGCTTCACCAGCAGCAAAAACGATTCTCATTAGACAATGTCACCTTCTTTGACATACAATGGATCACTTGCATCGCCAATAAGTTCTTTAACATGTTTTACCTTAGCATCTTTATCCATAATAACATTTTCAAGATGAGCACCTGCTTCTACTGAAGAACCACTAAATAGGATAGAGTTCTTAACAACAGCGCCTTTACCAATCTTAACATTACGTCCTAAGATACTATTTTCTACAGTTCCATCAACAAATACACCGTTCGCAATATAAGAGCTTTTTACTTCAGCATCCTTCAGATACTTTGAAGGTGGTGTATCGTTAGTATTTGTGAAAATTGGCCAGTTAGACTTGAATGCCTGAGTTGATACATCGATATCAAGGAATTCAAGAGATGTCTTGAAGTAAGCTGCATATGAATCAATGCATTTTGCGAATCCTTTATATTCATAAGCGTTGATCTTCATTTCATCTTTTAAATAATTTAAAGTATCTCTTAAATCGTAGAATACAGATACTTTCTGTGCTTTATAAAGCATCTTGATTAATGCTTTTCTATTAATTACATAAGTTTCAAGTGAGATTGAACGATCCTTGCGATTACCTTTATTTAATTCAAAATCAACAACCTGCTTGTCCTTAATCTTTAAGAAATCAGAACCGATAAATGCTTCATTCGCATTCTTAATTTTCTTATATACTACAGTCACATCACAACCAGATTTTTCATGTGCTTCTACAACATCAGAGAAATCCATAGTAGTAATGATATGTGCTGGAGAAATAACAACATAATCTTCAGTTGATTTTTCTAAGAATGCAATATTTTCTAACATATTGTTGATGTCATGGTTGTACATGTTACTGTTTGCATATTTTTCATCATATAATAATGAAATACCACCTCTTTTAGAGTTAAAGTTCCATGCATTACCAGAACCAATATGTTTCAATAATGATCTTGGTTTTTCTTTTACTAAAATACCAACTTTATCAATACGAGAGTTTGAAAAGTTAGATAATACGAAGTCAATAACACCATAACGACCCAAGAAGCTAACTGAAGCAACTGGACGTCTTTCTGTTAATCCTTTCAAAGATACATCACTGTGTAAATTGATTAATCCTACTACATTTGCCATTTGCTCTTCACTCCTTATCTGCCATTGTCACTTACTAAAGCGACTTCTTTTGCTTCATCATTCACAACTGTTCCAGCTTTAACTACAACGCCTTCATCAATAATTGCTTTCTTGACAACAGCGCCTTCTTCAATAAGAACACCAGGCATTAATACTGAATCAATAACCTTAGCACCTTCACCTACGTTAACATTATTGAATAAAACAGATCCTTCAACTTCACCATTAACAACACATCCCTGTGTAACTAATGAATTCTTTACACTTGCATCTTTACCAATTAACTGTGGTTTACCAAGTGTATCTTCTGAATAGATCTTCCAATCTTTCTTGATGTTATAAAGATCAAGTTCTTTATCATCAAGAAGGTCCATATTTGCCTGCCATAAGCTTTCAACAGTTCCTACATCTTTCCAATAGCCATCAAAAGTCCAAGCATATAACTTCTTCTTATCTGCAAGCATGGCAGGAATAATATTCATACCAAAGTCATGCTTACTGTTTTCATCTGCTGCATCAGCAATTAAGTATTTACGTAATTCTTTATAACTGAAGATATAAATACCCATTGAAGCCAATGTAGATTTTGGTTTTTCTGGTTTTTCTTCGAATTCATAAATATAGCCTTTATCATCTGTATTCATGATACCAAAACGGCTTGCTTCTTTTAATGAAACATTTAGTACAGCAACAGTTAAATCTGCACCTTTTTCTTTATGCACATTCAACATTTCTTCATAATCCATCTTATAAATGTGGTCACCAGATAAGATCAATACATATTCTGGATCATACTGATCTAAGAAGCTAATATTCTGATAAATTGCATCAGCAGTACCTGCATACCAAGTAGCACCTACTTCTCCTCTTTCACGTGCTGGTAAAATTGCAGCAAGTGAGTTATTACCATCAAGACCCCATTTAGTGCCTGAACCAACATAAGTTCCTAGTAGTACTGATTCATACTGTGTTAAAACACCTACTACATCAATACCTGAATTGGCACAGTTACTTAGTGGGAAGTCGATAATACGATATTTACCACCAAAGTAGACAGCAGGTTTAGCAACTTTCGCAGTTAATTCTTTTAATCTTGTTCCACGGCCACCGGCTAGGATCATAGCAACGATTTCTTTACCCATTTCTCTATCTCCTCCTAAAAATGTAATCGCTTTCTTTTCGATAAATCTATTCTATCACAATTGCTGCAATTATGATAGTTATAAGATTCATTTTCATTAAATTCCTCTATTTATTATACTACACATCTATTACATTTTAAATATAAAAAAGTCAGACTTACGTGTAAGTCTGACTTAATAGTTCTGTTTTAAATATTTTCTTACAGAAGAAATAAAATGAAGTGAACCTGTAATAACAAGCTGATCATGCTTAAGTAATGCGACTTTAATAGCTTCTGCAAAATGTGGGACTACAGTTACAGAACTAAAGCTGCGATAACCATCTAGATCAGATGCACGTTCATCATTAAATGATGTCAAATAAATTGGATAACCTGCTTCATCGATCAGTTCAATCATTTCATCTACATCCTTATCCTTTAAACCTGAAAAGATAAAGACTGTATCTTCAGTACGGACATACTGCACTGTACTTAGTAACGCTTTAATACCATCCGTATTATGCGCACCGTCAAGAATAACTTGATGTCCTGCTACAGTCATCATTTCAAAACGACCATACCATACAGCACTTTCTATCGCCTTTTCAGTTGTTTCTGAATCTAAAGTAATAAGTTTATTCGCAATAGTAAGAGCTAAACGTGCATTCGCAATCTGATAAATTCCCTGATTCTTTAAAGTAAAGGCCATATCACGATAACGGAAATGGAATGGATAACGTGATACCTGATATTCAGGTACAACAACCATTGTCGCACCCATTGCATCACATTGTTCCTGTAATCTTGCAAGTACTGTTCCTTCTACTTCACTTGTAATAAAGTATTGTCCTTCTTTAATGATTCCCATCTTTTCATTAATGACATCATAAAGACTAGGACCAATCTGATCTAAGTGGTCATTCCCAATATTAGTGATTGCACTAATAATTGGCTGAATGACATTTGTCTTATCATTGGCACCACCAATACCACATTCAATAATACGATAATCTAAGTCATGAGTAGAGAAATAATCTAGCATGATTAAAACATCAATTTCAAACATAGATAGATTCTTTTCTTCAATGACTGATTCATATTTATTAATCAGTGCAAGTAAATCTTCATCACTAATAGGATGATCATCAATACGAATACGATCATTATGCTTAATCATATAAGGAGAAGTAAATGTTCCTACATGATATCCATGCGCATTTAAAATACTTCTTAGATAGTTCACTGTAGAGCCTTTTCCATTTGTACCTGCAATATGAATCATATTCTTCTGTTTTGTATCAATACCTAATTCTTCTAGAATTCTTCTAAATGATTCAATTGTATTCTTATGTCTCTTAGATTCAATATATGCGATTGCTTTATCTATATTTCTAAACATTAATCAATCCTCCAATCTATTGGTTCTATCCCTTGACTAACAAGAAATTCATTAGTACGAGAAAATGGCTTAGAGCCAAAGAAACCACGATGAGCACTCAAAGGAGATGGATGCGCACTTGTAATGACACAATGTTTATTTGTATCAATCATACTGGCTTTGTTTTCTGCCTGACGTCCCCATAAAATAAACACAACAGGCTTTTCACGTTTATTCATCTCTTCGATAATATGATCAGTAAAGATTTCCCAGCCTTTACCTTTATGAGAATTTGCATATCCTTCCTGTACTGTTAAGACAGTATTCAAAAGAAGAACACCCTGCTTTGCCCAGGCTGTCAAATCACCATGATTTGGTATATCAATACCTACATCATCATGAGCTTCTTTATAAATATTCACAAGTGAAGGTGGTATGCGTACGCCTTTATTCACACTAAAAGCTAAACCATTGGCTTGATGTAATTCATGATAAGGATCCTGACCTATAATAACAACCTTTATATCTTCATAATCACAGAAATTAAATGCATGCAATATATGATTATGAGGAGGAAATATTGTTTTAGAAGCATATTCTGCTTCTACAAATTTATGTAATGCTTGATAGTAAGGCTGTTTGGCTTCATTTTCAATAATAGATTTAAATGTCTTCATGAAAAATAAACTTCTTAATTAATTCTGCGACTACACCTTCATTATTATCTGCATGCGTTGTGTAGTCACATGCTTTTTTAACATCTTCAACTGCATTACCTGCAGCGACAGCTAAACCTGCTTTTTTAAGCATTGCCATATCATTATAGTTATCTCCAACCGCAATAGTTTCTTCTATCTTGATACCTAATTGATCTGCAAGATGCTGGAGTCCTACTCCTTTATCTACGCCTTCCTTATTGAATTCCATATAACGGTTAGAAGAATAGCTTACTGAACATCCTTTAGTAATATCTGTCATTTTTGGTTCTAAGCTCATTAAATAAGGTACATCCACATTCTGATATAAAATCTTTGCGATAGTGGCATCCTTTAAGAAATCAACACTATTTTCTTTTGGATAAACAACTTCAAGCTTCTGATGCTTGATTCTTTCTGCTTCAGATTCACTTAAGTTATATACATAAAGTGTATCATTTGTATAAACATGTATGCAGACATCCTGTTTTAAACCAAATTCAAAGATTTCCTTCATCTTATCAAATCCTAAACCATTGAATTCAATAATACGATTATCTTTATTCTCAGTTAAAGCAGCACCGTTAAAGCTTAAAACATATTCTCCTTCCATATCTTTTAAACCTAACTGTGTTAGTTCAGGCAAGATCTGCATATAACCTCTTCCTGTTGCTGGTACAAACTTCACCCCACGTTCCTTCACTGCTTTTTGAATCCAATAAATATTACTTTCTGGTACAACATGGTCATCGTTTAATAAAGTTTCATCTAAATCACTTGCAATTAATTTATATTCCATCTCTTATGCCCCCTTTAATACAAATGTTTCTATTACTTCTTTCACTGCGCCTTCATCAAAATTCTTTTCACAGATATAATCACTGATTTCTTTAATATCATCATGAGCACAGCTCACACAGGCTCCTAGTCCTGCTTCCTTAATCATTGAAACATCATTATAATTATCGCCAATCGCAATTGTATCATTAATATCAATATTCAAATAATCTGCAAGCCACTTTAAACCTACACCCTTATTAATACCAATCGCATTACATTCTAGATAACGTTCAGAAGAGAAAGTGAGTTCTACTTGGTCTCCAATATCCTGATACATCTCATCGCGTAATTTCTTCAAATAATTCATATCTCTCTTTACCAAAAGAATCTTTGCGATAGATTCATTTTTTAAGAATTCAATCTCATGATCATATATCACCTTCATTGGCGTTTTCTGTTCAATCTTTCTATTTACTTCAAATTCATCTGGATTATAAATATAACAGCAGTCTAATGTAAAAACGAGCATGCAAAGATTTTCTCTACATCCATAATCAAAACATTTCTTTAATAATTTATAATCAAGCCCCTGGAAATGAAGAATCTTAAAGTCTTTATTCTCTACTACAAGACCACCATTAAAACAAATAGAATATTCACCAGGCATGTCATATGTACCAATTTCTTTAAGAATATCCCCAATCATTCTATGAGATCGTCCCGTTGCGACTACAAAACGCAAGCCATGCTTTTTAGCCTCACGTATAGCCTCCTGATTAAATACAGGAACATGCTGTCCTATAAGAAGTGTTTCATCTAAATCCGATAACATCATTTGATACATAATCATTCTCCTCCATATAAATAAGACATAAAGACTGGTACTCTATTTCTCCAGCAGGCTTCACTATGTACATCATGTTCAAAGACACGATACATATAGTCAATTCCTTTTTGTCTTATTAAATATTCTATTTCATTATTAGACCATAAATAATCCTGACTCAAAGAGTCATCATCATAACCTTCTTTATCACCTACATCAAAATAGAAACGTTCAATTCCACTTAGGTCACTTGTCTTCACTAAATCAATAAATTCCTTTTGATAGAGCCAATAAGCAGTTGAAACTGCAGCACCTTTATGAAATACATTTGGATGCTTCATACAGGCATACGCTGTAATAATACCACCAGAAGAACTTCCTACCATAGCAGTATTATCTTTAATAGTTCGAAAGCGGCGATCTATAGAGGGCTTCAAATCATGAATCAGCCACTGACAATAGTCTTCTCCTGTACCTTTAATTATCTCATGAGAATCATCACGCATTAATGTACCACTTTCTACATCCCATGGCCCATACTCACTTGCACGACCATATTCACTAAAGGCACAGGGAATAGCCACAACTATGACCTTCATCCCACTTCTTTTTAAATAATCCTCCATACCCCAGCTGACACCAATATAAGCCTGATCATCAAAAAAGGCATTCTGACCATCATTCATATAAAGAACAGGATATCTCTCTTCACTTTGATAATAGTCATCAGGAAGATATACAATTATATTTTTATCTCTACATTTATTATAAATCTTTTGAAACATACAATCTCCTTACAAAAACAAATAAGCCTCATGCTTATTTATTTTCCGGTAGAATAATCACTTCTTCACCATTTTTAGAAAATATATAATGACTACGTGCATAACGTACTACATAATCACTATCATTCAAACTATCTACTTCTTTTGCGAGTTTTGCTTTTTCTTTCTTTAATTCATTCTCTTGTACAACAAGTTTCTGATAAGTGGCCTTTTCAGCCTGGATATGCTGTACTTTTGCGATTAAAGTATAAATAAGAAATACAGAAATTATAAGAAAGACAATTCCATATATGTTACCCATTTTTCTTTTCTTTTTAGCCATTCGAGTCAACTCCTTAACTACTCGCATTATACCATTATTCTGCTATTAAAAAAAGAACCTTACAAAAGGCTCTTAGTAAATAGTTTCTTCTTCTACTTTTTCTTCTTTAATAATTTCATAAAGAGAAGATGCTTCATCCTTTAATACATGGTCTTTAAGCATCAATACTTTCAATGTTAAAATAGTACGTCCAAAGCTAACTTCTATTTCATCGCCAATTTTCAATTTAGTAGCAGGTTTAGCTACTTTACCATTTACTTTAACACGTGATGCTTCACTTATTTCTTTAGATAATGTTCTTCTCTTAATAATACGTGATAACTTTAAAAATTTATCTAATCTCATTATTTATCCTCTTCAAATAATCCATTCGCAAATATAAAATCAATATCTTCTTTCTTAAAGAAGTCATACTGTTCTTTTTCTTTAATTGTCCAGGCACCTATTTTAATATGTCTACTTTTTAAATCTACTATTTCTTCATGTGTTAAATAAGAATAACGACTATGAATACCATCTAAATGATGATCAATCACCTGCTGTTTACACTTCTTATAACCTCTTAGTACAATTAAAGCATAATAAGAATCAGGCATTAAAGCACGCATATTTAATAATCTTTCTAGACTTGTAGAAGAAAAATAAATACGCTCTGTCATATGATGCTTCATAATCACATCTCTTAATTTTTCTTCAAGACCACTAGATACAGTATCCTTGATTTCTATATTCAATAATTTATCGGTAGAATCAAGTAATGTCAAGAGAGAATCAAGCGTAGGAATCTGTTCTGTGATATCCATCTTATTATTATAATTATATTGACGTGCTTCTTTAAATGTCATATTTCTTAAAACACCTTTACCATTACTTGTACGATTGATCTTATCATCATGTAATAACAGAAGTTCGCCATCTATTGTCATCTGTACATCTGTTTCTATCCCTTCAAATGAAGAATTAACTGCTTTTTCAAAAGCAGACATTGTGTTTTCTGGAAATAAATCACTATACCCTCTATGTGCTAATCTTTTCATTATAATCACCCTTTCTAACAAAAAAAGCCAGCGTTCAGGTCACTGGCATGAGGCAGTTGAAGAGAATCGGCAGGTGCTAATGTTCTCTTCCTACTCCATTATAACATCTTTCTGTAATAAAGATAGCCATAAAAGGTTAATTCTAAATTAAAGGATTTACGAGAAAACAAATTTATCTAAAGAAACGGCAGAAATCCCCATCTCAATATAAAACATAGGTGGGTAATGAATGCCGATGATGAATTTGTTTGAGAAATTTTGGAATAGTGAGAGTATAAAATATATGGGAAGCTTTTTTTTCCTAAATCTATAAAAAGGAGGCTAAATATATGTATCTTACAGTCAAACAGCAGGTAAAGCATCTGTCTAAGGAAGACTATCGTTCCATCAAGGAATTATGTCATATTGCAAAGAATCTTACTAATCAGGCAATCTATAATATCAGACAGCACTACTTTGCAGAAGGCAAGTATCTCAATTATGAGAAGAACTATGCACTTCTGAAGTCGTCTGATAACTATAGAACGCTTAATTCCAATATGGCACAGCAGATACTGAAGGAAGTAGATGGTTCATTCAAATCATTCTTCGGTCTTCTTAAAAAGGCAAAGCAGGGAAAGCATGCACTTAAGGACTGCAGACTTCCACGCTATCTTCCCAAGGATGGATATACTACACTCGTCATTGGATTTGTAAGACTTAAAGGGAATAAGCTCATACTTCCATATTCAAACAGCTTCAGAAAGACACATAAGGCTGTTGAGATTACTATTCCACCTATACTGCTTGATAAGAAAGTGAAGGAAATACGTATCATACCAAAGGCAGATGCCAGGTTCTTTGAAATTCAGTATACCTATGAAGCTGAATGCATTCAAAGGAATCTCAATACAACAAATGCACTGGCATTAGATCTTGGTATCAATAATCTCGTCACTGGGGTATCAAGTAAAGGTGAAACATTCATCATTGATGGAAGAAGACTGAAGTCCATCAACCAGTGGTTCAATAAGGAAAATGCAAGATTACAGTCCACCAAGGATAAGCAACATTATGGCAGGAAGACAACCAACAGACAGAAGACAATAGCATGCAAACACAACAATAAAATCAATGACTATATGAACAAGGCTGCACGCAGGGTGATTGATTACTGTATCGATCATGATATCGGAACTCTTGTTGTGGGCTATAATGAAACATTTCAAAAAGGTTCCAATATAGGTAAAAGAAATAATCAGATATTTATCAATATTCCTTATGGAAAGCTAATAGATAAGCTTAAGTATCTCTGTGAATTGAATGACATCATACTTGTCATGCAAGAAGAATCCTACACTTCAAAGGCCAGCTTCTGGGATAAGGATGTCATACCAGTCTATAAGAGTGATGATACTGAAGAATACCATTTCAGTGGAAAGAGAATACATCGTGGACAGTATAGAACAGCCACCGGACAAGTTCTGAATGCAGATGTGAATGGTGCATTAAATATCATGCGTAAAAGTAGCGTTGTGGATGTAAACATCCTATACAGTAGAGGCGAAGTGGACACGCCTATAAGAATAAGGATTGCCTAGCAATAGGTGGAGACTTAAATATCAATCTTCTTAAACGGATGCGTAAGCATCTAAAAAACCCCGACTTAATAAAATATTAAGTCGGAGTAGTTCACTTTGGCCATTCTTTACTGCACAAACGATTTGAAGCAATCATTCCAATGACTAATACTAGGAATGAGAAATCAATTCCCTTAGGGAATAAAACGTTTAAAATTAGTGCGAAAAGAATGCTTAATAATGTAATATTGAGTGATTTAGAAGAAATCTTTCTCTCTTTATATATCTTATATTGCATCTTGATCTGCAGGAATGCCAGAACAAGTGCAACAACAGCAACTAAGCTATCGATATAGAAATTGATTAAATACTTCTGATTGATCAGCTCTTTTACAAACATAAGAGCGATATAGGAAGTCATGGTTCCTACCATCATAGAAACCATGAGCTTTTCTCTATCTTGTTGAAACTTCATTAGCGTTTAATTTCTAAGCTATGAGTAGATGTTTCCTGAATATGTGAATCAAATAATGCCTTCATTAATGAGATTGCATAGTAAGTATCCTTGATACCAGCAGTTTCATATGATGAATGCATTGCAAGCTGAGGTAAACCGATATCTACAGCATTCATAGAAGCCTGAGCCATAGCGATATTACCTAAAGTACTTCCTCCAGCCTTATCTGAACGGTTAGCGAAATACTGTAGAGGTACATCTGCGCCAGATGCAAGAGCCTTTACAACTGCCATTGATACGCCATCACTTGTATATTTCTGACCAGCATGTGACTTAACGACAACACCTTCATTCATATAAGTGCAGTTAGTTGCATCAGTATGTTCTGGATGATTTGGATGTACAGCATGTGCATTATCTGAAGAAAGCATGAAGCTTGATGCAAGTGCACGGTGGTAGTCTTCTTCAGTTTTACCTAAAGCACTGTTGATACGAGTTAATGTATCTCTTAATAATGTAGAGTCAGCACCCTGCTTAGTTCCTGAACCTACTTCTTCGTTATCAAAGCAAGCCATGATATCGATTGATTCATCGTTATAACCAGCAAGTAATGCCTTTAATGAAGCGAAACCACACTGTAAATCATCTAAGTGACCTGCAGAAATGAATTCTTCATTAGCACCCCAGATAGATGGAGCCATACGGTTGTAAAGATATAAGTCATGTCCTAAGATATCTTCTTTCTTTACACCTAATTCATCCGCAAGAATCTGTTTGAAGTCTTTCTGACGATCATCACCAGCACTTAATAATGGAAGCATATCGACCTGTAAGTTATACTTAAATCCATCATTAGCAGCACGGTTCATATGAATAGCTACATTAGGGATCATTAATAAATCACGATCAATGTTTAATAATTTAGTAACGATGCTGTTACCTTCAGATACTAATACACGACCAGCAATTGATAGAGGACGATCTAACCAAGTAGCACATAACATTCCTCCGTATCCTTCAGTATTTAACTGAGTATACTTATTCTTCACTTCGATTTCAGCATTTTCTTTAACCTTGAAAGTTGGTGAATCAGTATGTGAAGTCACAATGTTGAAACTGTAGTTGTCTAACTTTGTACCTACTTTGAAAGCTAAGATACTTGTATTATTTCTTGTTACATAATACTTACCACCTGGTACAATATCCCAATGTTCACTTTCTAATAATTCTTTAAATCCATCAGCATTTAAGATCTGACGATAGTTTTCTACTGCATGGAAAGCAGTAGGACTTTTTGATAAGAAATCTAATAATTCTTTTGAAGTTTCCTTAAACATTTTTATTATCTCCTTAATTTATATAAAAATATCCTTCTGGCCCTGCCAAAAGGATATTTTATATCATTTATCTTTTTCCTTCACGGCGTTCTTTTTCTGCAAGTTTAGGCATGATTAATCCTAAAGCACAAAGAACTACAGGGGCAATTACGTTTAATGCGAATGTGAATGGATCTTTGTCATACATACCAAGTACACAGCAAGCTGCAGTTACGATAAAGCACCAGATACCGAAGAACTTAGCAACAGCCTGATTCTTAACGAAACGATATTCTGCTGGGAACTTGTCCATAGCCTGACGTAAAGCAACATAAGCAGCAAATACCCATAAGTAACGCATTGGCATACATACTGAGTTAAGCTTATTTAACTGTTTTAATACAGCAGCTGCACCAGGAACGAATGACTGGATTAAGATGATTGAACCAGAAAGTACAACAACTAACTTAATACCGTTAATATATGCACCATACTTATTCTTCTTGAATAAAGCAGATGGGATATAATCTCTAGTTTCTTCGTTGTCTAATAACATTCTAAGTGGAGCATCAATACTTAATACTAAAGTAGAGAACTGACCAACCATGTTACATAATGCGTAGATAACTAGTAATGTATCACCCATATGATAGTATTCACCTAATTTCTGGAATGACCAATAAGCCCCGTTAGCAACATAGCTTTCGAATGCCTGTTCAGAAGCATTGATCATCTTAGGATCGAACATCATACCCATTGCGAATGTACCTAAGATAGCACATACACAAACCATGATAGCAAGTGCAATCATACCTTTAGGGAATCCCTTTTCAGGATTTTCTACCTTGTTTACATATGGTGAAATCTTTTCACATCCACCAACCGCAAACACTAAGATAGATAATGATGTGAAGTACTGTACATTGAACTGTGGCACGATGTTTTTTAAACTAAAGTCCATATGTACATAGCCACCATTAGGGTTGATAGCTGGTGCTGCGAACATCATTAAGATATAAAGGATTGACATAACAAACATTGAAGTTCCTGCTAATGTAGCAAGTTTCTTTAGTGGGTTTAATCCACGGCTTGCGATATAGCAGAATAATAAGAATACAGCAAGTGTAGCTAACTGAACATAGATAGTTGGTAAGCTATCATAAACTGTATGGTTTCTGAAGATTACCCAGCTAAGAGCCTTTAATCCACCAGTACCTTTACTTGCGATATAAGTGATGTGACAAGCCCAATAAGTGAACCCTGCATAGTATGCAAGTTTAGGACCCATTGTTTCCATGATCCATGAGCTGACACCCCCACCGGCATTTTTAAATGCTGAACCAAGTTCACCAACCATAAGGGCATATGGTACGAAGTATAAAGCGAACATTAAAATCCAACTGAATATAACCTGGATACCGTTGAAGTAAACGAAACCATTTAGTACGTTACCAAATCCCCAAACAGTAGAAAATGCCATAAAAGCCAGGGTATACCATTTCATTTTTGAGTTTTCCATACTCTCCTCCTTAAATATTTTTTGTTTAAAAATAAAAACAATCTTTTTATGCCTCAATAAGTATACCAAATTTTCTGCAAATATACCATACTTTTATATGTACAAACTACAAAATTGGATAAAATTATAGCGATATTTACGAAAAAATAGTGAAATATTATTTCGAGTAACTGTTTCAATTAAGTATGCAATAATAAATTATTCTTATTGTTTTAATTTATCAACATTTTCAAATAAAAAAAGCTATTCGTTGAGTTCTCAACAAATAGCTAAATTTATTAAGCGTTGATAGCACGAGTGATAGCTGGAACAACCTGTTTCTTACGAGAAATAACACCTGGTAAGTTTGCCTGATGTTCAACTAACTGTACATTAAATGCATTTTCTACATATTCAGGATGGCTGCCTGCAACAAATACTTCACTTGTCGCATTGATTACATCAGTTAATAATAGAACTGCTGTATCGAATCCATTTTCAACACATAGATTTTCCATATATTCAAGCATTTCAGCCTTAAGTGGTGCAAAACCATCGATATCCATAGTATTAACCTGAGCAATACCAACTTTTGTATCACCAATATTGAATGCTTTGTAATCCTGGTTATAGATTTCTTCAATTGATTTACCTACCAATGAAGTACCAGCCTTAAACATTGCAAGACCAAATTCTTCAGCATCTACACCGGCGATTGAAGCTAATTCTAAGGCAATTTCCTTATCAGTCTTTGTGCAAGTTGGAGATCTGAATAGTAATGTATCAGAAATAATAGCTGCTAACATTAAACCAGCAACATTCTTAGGAATTTCTACACCCTGTTCCTTATACATTTTCGCAATAATTGTACAAGTACAGCCAAGTGGTTCAGCTCTGAACTGTAATGGACCTACAGTCTGGAAATCAGCCACTCTGTGGTGGTCAACTACTTCTAGGATTTCAGCTTCTTCAATACCTTCTACAGCCTGTCCTCTTTCGTTATGGTCAACAAGAATCATCTTCTTATGATCACCAGTAATAACCTGGAAACGAGAGATAGTACCTACTACCTGATCATTTAAGTCAATAACAGGATATGAATGATATCTTGTTTCACTCATTACTTCTTTCAAGTAATCTACAGTATCATCTGTAGAGAAGCATGTTAAATCACCCTTCTGCATTACATATTCAACAGGTACTGCCTGAATAATCTGCTGAGAAGTCTTGAATGTAGTGAAAGCAGTAGTCACTACACTGACACCTGCATTCTTACATTCTTCAAGAACTGATTCTTCTAAGTGTAATGAGTTAGTAAGGATGATTAAATCAACCTTCTTCTTCAACATTTCACGAATACCTTCAGTTCTGTCACCACCAGTAATGATAACATCATGTTCATTAACATGATCAATAACTTCCTGAGAGTTCATACCAGTGATATGAAGACTACCTTTGATTGTACGTAATTCTGGGTTTAAATAAACGATCTTAGCATCTAATGTATCTACTACGTTTTCAATTGGAGTATGCGCATTCTTTAAGATATCTTTATCCCAATCTTCCATATAACCTTCAATAATGTTTGTAGAAGATAATAAACCTAAAAGATGAGAATGATCATCTAATACTGGAGCGCTCTTTAAGTTCATCTGGCACATTAATGACCAAGCAGTTCTTAAAGTTAATTCTTTAGAGAATAGAGTTACCTGATCATAATCAAGATCTTCAACTTTCTGTTTAACTGACTTTAATAACTGTGGTGTATGTGCATTAAATCTCTTTAATACATACTCAGTTTCACGGCTTACTTCACCAAGTCTTACTGGTATTGCCTGTCCGTACTTATGAGTTGCATTTAATAAATATGAATAACTGATGGCCGCACAAATTGAATCTGTATCCGGATTCTTATGACCACTTACGTAAACTAAATCCATGTTTTTCCTCCTATGCTTTCTTTAAATAACGATAAATTGTTGGCTCAGAAACATCTAACTTATCTGCAACTAGGGCAATTGCACCTTTCACCTTGAATGTTCCTTTGTCCTGCAAGTATTTAACAACTCTGATCTTTTCTTCTACTTTTAATCTTTCTGCATGAACATAAGATGGCACTCCCATATTCTGCATACATTCATTGATATATTTTTCTACCATCTCATCAAGTGGAGAAGATAAGATTTCGATTGGGCTATCATATTTGAATTCTACATTTGTATTATCCTTAATACCTAGGATTCTTCTCATTGCAGTTTCAATATATTCAAAATCTGTGACGTTAACGTTAATACAAAGCATACCAACAGGATAAACATTGCCTGGTTCCTTGATCCAGTATGTTGCAGATTTCAACAGTTTACCATCAGGTCCTGCTGTTTTGTAGTTCATGACATAGTCACTTTTTTCATACTGTTTTGTTTCTAAATAATGAACAGATAAATTTGAAAGCTTAGCGCCAACTTCTCTGCCAGAAATCTCACCGTTTGCGATAGCAACAACTTCCTGTTGAGGAGATGTGAGATCGTGTAAAGCTATTTCAACATTATCCCCTAACGCAACACCCAGGAATGGGACAAGGGCTGCATATGGTTCTAATAATTTATGCATTATACTTCCTCCTTTACAACAGAGTATTTTATCATAATAAAAAATGTCAGTAAATTATTATTATCATAAAACAGAAACTTTTTATTAAGCAGAAAAAAGACACCTTTTTGAACCGCCCCTGTCAAGTAGACAGGTGAAATAATTAAAAACATGTACCCTTGCCTGCCACGTAGTGGCAGGCAATTTTTTTATGCATAATGTGTCGCCTTATATTTCTGTATCGCCTT
>NZ_JACRWG010000011.1:0-46163 GCF_014306455.1 Catenibacterium faecis | reverse complement strand
AGATGCAAATCTTTATATTAAATATGATGGACTTGTTTAACGGATTCACTGGACTTTTCTAGCGTAATGGATGGACTTATTTTACCGTATGGAGTGGCCTTGCCACTCCGTAATATTCAGTTAGTTTCCAAGCTTTATCTCACTACGAACATGGGCTTTGTATTCCCAGCAATAAAATCCTATATGCTCTACCAAAACTCTATTATGTTTCTTTAGATTATCTTTTAAACGAAGATAATTTTCGAAACCATGATGAATTTATCCAAATAAAATTAGGATTAGATGAAAAATCAATTTCTATTTTAACTATTGACTCTGATTACACTATTAGAAATCATATTTTAAAAAACTACATTTTAACTATACAAACAAGGAGCGTGAAATAATATGTCAATACAAGAAAGAAAAACTAAAACTGGAATTAGTTTTAGAATTACTGCATATGACGGATATAAAATAGATAAAAATGGTAACTATAGACAAGTAAGAAAAACTAAAACCTTTAAACCTCCAAAAGATATGCCACTACGACAAGCTAGAAAGATAGCTCAACAAATGGAGCTTGATTTTACAGATCAATATAAAAAAAATCAAGCAAGTGGTGTTAGCATGAAACTATCTGAAGTATGGGATTGGTTTAGTAAATATTACGCTCCAAACTATCTAAGAGAATCCACGCAAGAAACGATGCGAAATATCGTTGAAGCAAAGATTCTACCAGAAATAGGACATATAAAGTTAGGTGACTTTTCACCTAATAGAATTACCGCCTTTTTATATGATGTTGCTATATATAAAGATAAAGATGGTAAACCTATTAAACCAACAAAATACTATAAAGATTCTTACACCCAACTGATTTTTTCTAAATTACACACACTCTTTGACATTGCAGTTAAGCAAGGTTGGATCAAAGATAATCCTTGTACAAATGCGATAAAGCCAAAAAGAAACAAAACTCAAAAACTTCCCCCGTTCGAAATTGATCAAATTAAAGATTTATTGAAACGTAGTGAAAATTTTGATACCTATAATGCTGTGATTCACTTTCAACTATACACAGGTATGAGAATTGGAGAAACACTAGCACTTACGTGGGATGATATTGATTTTGAAAAACGTACCATCAATATTAACAAAACAATCAACTATGTTAAAGGTGAGTTTAAAATTGGTCCTCCAAAAACAGATAACAGTTACCGAATACTAGGAATGAACAACACAGTGTATAGTCTTCTTCAACAAATCAAAGAAGAACAAGATAAAATGAAAAAAGCATTAAAAGATGTCTGGCAAGATTTAAATTTAGTATTTACTCAAGATACTGGTGGCTATATCCAAAAAGCAAATATAAATAATAGATTAAGTTCATTAAAAAAAGGAACAAACTATGAATATATCACTGTTCATTCCTTACGTCATGCAAATGCAACTTTACTATTAATGAATGGAGTTGATTTAAAAATTGTATCTGCCCATTTAGGTCATAACGATATTCAAACAACTGCGAACGTTTACATTGATGTCTTAAAATCGCAACAACAAGTCGTTGCACAATTAATTGAATTTAATCTTGAATCATAAGTATTTTTATTCAAATTAATCAACCATAAACAACTTTAAACACCAAATAAACACCAAAAATATTTATATATACAAAAAGCGCCCTATTTATCGGCACTTTTTGACTGATTTTATTATTCTACACCAACAATAAATGAGTAAACTGGCTGTTTACCAACATGAACTTCACATTCTACATCTTCATAGTTTTCTTCAATGAAGCTTCTAGCTGCTTCCTGTTCTTCTTCTGTTACGTCTTCACCACAAATAAGTGTAACGATTTCAGAATCTTCATCTACAAGATTGCTTAAGACATTCTTTAATGCTTCTAGCTTATCTGGTACACAAGCCACAATCTTCTTTTCACATAAAGCCATATAGTTATTTGCTTTAATTTCTAATCCATCAATTGAAGTATCCTTGATTGCGAAAGTTACCTGACCAGTCTTTACATTCGCAATAGCTTCCTTCATTTCATCCACATTTTCATCTAATGTTGCTTCTGGATTATACATGATAGCAGCAGATAATCCCTGAGGAATAGTCTTAGTAGGTAATACTACAACATCTACTTCTCCTTCTAATACTGTAGCTGCCTGCTGCGCAGTCATGACGATATTGGAGTTATTTGGAAGAATGATGACATGCTTTGCATTCACACCCTTGATTGCTTTAACGATATCTTCAGTTGCTGGGTTCATTGTCTGACCACCAGATACAACATGATCACAATTTAATTCAAGGAACATATCCTTAATACCATCACCTGCAGCCACAGAAATAAGAGCCATTTCCTTAGCAGGAGCCATTGGGATTTCTTCTTCTTTTTCTTCTTCAGATACTTCAGTATTCACTACAGTTACCTTAGTGAATTCACCAAAACGAAGACCTGTATTTAATGCATTACCAGGCTTTAATGTATCTACATTACCAATAACCTTGTTATCTTTCTGTGCTACATCTACGTTCTTCCCTGGTAAATTCTTTAACTCATTGATAAAACCATCTAAGTTGAATGCATTCATCTTTCTGTCATCAATCTTTAATGTGAACTGTACACGATAACCATAAGGCTTTTCTTCTTCCTGTACAATTTCCACATCACTTGCAGCACCAACATTATCTACTTTTTCAATCACTTCACCAGCAAGAGCAGCCATGAAACCAGTTAATACTAATAATAAACCAGCTCCTCCTGAGTCAACTACACCTACTTCTTTTAATACTGGAAGAAGTTCAGGTGTATTATCTAAAGACTTTTCAGCACTCTTTACAAAGTAAGAGAACCAGTCTTCAATTTCCATATCTGGCTGTACATACTTAGCAGCTGCATCAGCAGATTCTCTGATAACTGTTAAGATTGTTCCTTCTACTGGGCGCATAACTGCTTTATAAGCCACTTTAGCACCAGAAGAGAATGCATCAGATAATTCTGATACGTTTGCTGTTTCTTTTCCCTTAAGTGATTTAGCGACACCTCTAAAGATCTGAGAAAGGATAACACCAGAGTTACCTCTTGCTCCCATTAATAAGCCCTTAGAAAGAGTTTTAGCGATATCACCAATAGGTGTATCATCAGCAAGCTTTTCAACCTGTTCAGCCCCAGAATTGAATGTAAGAGACATATTAGTACCTGTATCTCCATCTGGTACTGGGAAGACGTTTAAAGCATCTACCTCAGGATGATTATTATGTAATACGATAGCCCCACTTAAGACCATCTGTTTAAACATTTTACCGTTAATTTCCTTCATGCTTCATCCTCCTAGTCCATTACACGGATGCTCTGAACATAAACATTCACAGCTTCAACATCAATATCTAGAGTCTTTTCTAGTACATATTTCACTTTCTTCTGTACTTCATATACGATTTCAGAAATCTTCACACCGTAACCTACAATAATATAAAGATTAATAATAGAACCAGTCTGACCTTCTTCAACAACAATTCCTTTAGAATAATTATCTTTACCTAGAAGATCATAAAAACCATCCATCATCTTCTGGCTAGCCATACCTACAACACCATAACATTCTGTTGCAGCTCCACCACAAATAGTAGCAATAACGTCATTTGAAATATCTATATTTCCAAGATCAGTTGTTTTTTTAATCATATTGATTCCTCCATTTTTATTCTTTTTTCATAATAGTAATTATATATCATATACACAAACATTACAAACAATTAGGATTATAGCAAACAATAAAGATTTTTCAATCCTTATTTTGTCCATATATTCAACTTTTTTTACATTTTGGACAGATTAATTAAAAAAATGATTGATTTTTGATGAGGTAGATGGTAAGATACACGAGTATGTGAAACAAGTAAAAGGATGGTGAATTCAATGTCTAGAAAATGTCAGCTTAGCGGTAAAGGACCTATGTCTGGTAACAACCGTTCTCATGCATTAAACGCTACAAGAAGAAAGTGGAATGTTAACTTACAGAAAGCTACTGTCATCATCGATGGTAAGCCTACAAAGGTAAGAGTTTCTGCAAGACAGTTAAGAACTTTAAGAAAGAGCGCTTAATCGATATAATAATAGAGGCTGGTAACAGCCTCTTTTATTTTACTATGTCTAACACTTCTATAAGTTTGTCTATTTCATATGTGACAGCTTGAGAAGTGTTTTTTTGATGTTTTGGATTAAAGTAGCATGTATCGATGCCAGCGTTTTCTCCACCCTTCATATCGCTTGTAAGTGAGTCTCCAATAATAATTGTGGTATCAGGATCATAGTGGGTCTTTTCTTTAATATAATTAAAGTATGTAATATCTGGCTTTTCATACCCTACATCTTCTGAGATGAATATATCATCAAATAAGTCATAAAGCCCTGTACCCTTTAATTTGCCTAACTGAGCGACTTTTGAGCCATTTGATGCCGCATACTGCTTGCAATGTGGTTTAAGTGCCAAAATGACTTCTAAGGCGAATTTATTCAAACAATAATAAGTACCTAATGCTTCCTGATAATCTTTATTAAACTGAACACCATCAATAGAAACATTAAGTAATGTAAAAAAGTCTACAAAACGTTTCACCATAAGTTCATTCCTTCTTGAATGATCCTTTTCAATCATCTTCCAGCATTCTTTATTAATCTTTTTGTATTCTTCAAATTGTGCTTTTGTCATAGATACGCCATGCTTCTCTAAACATTTTTCCATGCTGATTCTTTCAGACATTTCAAAATTAAGAAGTGTGCCATCTATATCCCATAATATAGTTTTATATTTCATAATGTCCTGCCACTCAAAATGTGATTAAATATACTCACATAGAGATAATGTAAGTTCTCACGAACATTACTTACTATGTCATCGTGTATGCTTTTGATTGACCGAAATCATATCTACTCACAAGTTCTAGTACACTCCATAGTCGTAAATTCCCGAAATAGCCTTCGGTACATACCTACGTTTGCGTTTGTTTATGCAACTTCGTAAGTCGTAGCATCTCTCAGATTAAGTGCAGCATTGAAATCTCTGTCTTCGATATAACCACAATCACATCTGAAAAGTCTATCTGAAAGCTTTAAATCTTTCTTGATACTTTTGCAGCAGTGACATGTCTTAGATGATGGGAACCATCTATCTACTATTCGAAGTTCGATTCCGTTTTCCTTGCATTTAGCTTGAAGCTTTCTTTTAAATTCATAAAACTTCTGCGAAGCAACTGCCTTTGAAAGATGTCTGTTCTTCATCATTCCTGATACGTTTAGATCTTCAATCGTTATATAAGATGGCTTGGTTTTCACTATCTCTGCGATTGTCTTATTGATGTAATCAGTACGAATATTGTCAATTCTATGATGAAGCTTCTGTATCTTAAGCCTTTGTTTCTGTATATTTCTTTTTTGAGTGGACCCTCCTTTCTTTAGATTTTCATACTTTCGAGAAAGACTTCTCTGTTCTCGAACAAGCTTTTTTTCAAGCTTCTTTAGTTTTGCAGATTTATTGATGTTCTTATAAATCTTTCCATTAGAAACAATCGCAAAGTCCTTTAATCCAAGGTCAATGCCAATTCCTTCACTGGAATTGTTAGCTATCCTGTGATCTGGGATTTCTATAAGAACTGAAACATAGTATCTGTCAGCCTTTATTGAAACATGACCGCTCTTAATTACGTATCCATCTTTTGTAGTTGGAATATATCCTTTCTCTTTGATGCGTACCCAACCAAGTGACGGAATCTTGATTCTGTGTCTTTCGCAACTGCAATCTTTTGGATTATTCCTTACAAAATACATTTTCACATCAGATCTGCCTTTCTTCTTAAATTTTGGAAAGGCACTCTTGTGATTAAAGAATTTTTCAAATGCGGTCTGTCCGTTATTTACTGCCTGTGTTACCGATTTCGAATAAGCTTCCCTGATCCAGGAATATTCTGGATGGCTCGGAAGAAACTCATTGTTGAACCATACTCTAAACTGACTGCTGCCCATAAACTTTTTGCCACTTTCATGAAGCTCCTTATTATGAGCAAGATAGAAGTTATAGATAAATCTGCAAGTACCTATTGTTTTACGAATCCTGACTTTCTGCTCCTCTGTCGGATTTATTTCCGTCTTGAAACTCTTCAGCAATTTCCTCATCCCTTTCTATCTGTTTTTTTATACTTACTAACCCCATACAGCCTGCAGGAGAACACATGAAGTATTGAAACAATATACTGCATGAGTTCTCCATCTGATTTCTAATCTAATTATAGTACAAATGGAAAATCTATGCATCAAGTTAAGCTTCATGAACGCCGATTTATAGGCGTTTATATAATTTAATTTTCACTAACCTGTGGTCTGTGGGTATTCAAATAATTCTTTTACATTACAAAACTATCTTAAAAATGTAACTTGATTTAGTAAATGATGATTATACGTATAATAATGCCTGTAGTTTTGGTTCGGTTTGCCTTTAAAGTTCCTTTTCTATCTCAACGTTATAACATCTTAACAGATACGCCTAAAAGTTCAGTAAAATCCTTTAATTTATAATTTGTGATATTTGATGTTTTCATTTTAACGCTCTCCTTTGAGGAGATTTGAACACATTTAATCACAATAGTCGATATATTTAGTTACTTATATTTTCTTCCTTATTTCATTATACAAAAAAGATAGGAATACTCAATATCCCTATCTCTTGAATGATTTCTTAAATTGATCAAAAATAGATTCTTTTTCATCTAATTCTTTAAGTTTTGTATAAAGGTCTTTTTCTTTCTTGCTTAACTTCTTAGGAATAGAAACGTTAACCTGAACATACTGATCACCATAAGTATCACCACGCATGTTCTTTACACCTTTACCCTTAAGTCTCATAACTGTACCAGTTTGTGTTCCTGCTGGAATCTTCATAGTGACATCACCATAAACAGTAGGTACTTCAACTTCACAGCCAAGAGTTGCATCTACTGCAGAAACTGGAACTGATATAGAAATATCATTACCGTTTCTCACAAAGTATTTATGTGGACGTACATAGATTTCTACATATAAATCACCATTAGGTCCACCATTGACACCACGCTGTCCTTTACCAGCGACACGTAACTGCTGATGAGAATTAATACCAGCTGGGATAGTTAATTCTACAGTAACATTCTTATTAATATATCCTGAACCGTGACAATGTGGACACTTATCCTTGACTACCTTACCTGTACCATGACAGTCTGGGCAGACTGATTCATTAATGATAGTACCAAATGGTGAACGCTGCTGTACTCTAATACGTCCTGTTCCACCACATCTAGAACATGTATGCACATCATTAGGATTCTTAGCACCTGTACCATGACAATGAGAACACTGTTCATCATAGTTAATCTTAAGTTCAGTCTTTTTACCCTTGATAGCATCCATGAAATCAATTTCTATCTGAACATAACGGTCTTCACCTTTTTGTGGTCCTGTAGGTCTTCTAGAACGTGACTGTCCTCCGCCAAAGAATGAACCGAAGATATCACCAAAGTCCATATCTTCAAATCCGCCAAATCCCTGGCCACCAAATCCTCCAGCACCTGCACCACCCTGTTCAAATGCTGCATGTCCATAACGGTCATAAGCCGCCTTCTTATTCTCGTCAGAAAGAACTTCATAGGCTTCATTAACTTCCTTGAACTTGTCTGCTGCATCTGGCGCTTTATTCACATCAGGGTGATATTTCTTTGCCATCTTACGATAGGCACGTTTTATTTCATCTTTTGAAGCATCCCTAGATACACCAAGGACTTCATAGTAATCTCTCTTATCTGCCATAAATTACACCTCATTTAATATAAGCCAAGGGGATTACCCTTGGCTTTCTTGTTAGTTCTTTTCAGTAAAGTCTGCATCAACGAAATCATCGTTATTGTTGTTAGATGAAGTGTCTGCACCTGCTGTGTTACCAGCATTCTGCTGCTGATACTGAGCAGCAGCCATCTGCTGAGCAATCTGTTCAAGTTCGCTCATCTTAGATTCAAGAGTAGCCATATCATTATTGTCTAATGCAGTCTTAAGTTCATCTCTTAAAGCTGTAGCCTGCTTCTTCTGATCTTCTGGAAGGTTAGCACCCTGTTCAGCTAAAGCCTTATCAATCTGGTTGATCATAGCTTCTGCTTTGTTCTTAGTTTCGATGTCTTTACGTTTCTTTTCATCGTCAGCCTTATTGCTTTCAGCTTCCTTAACCATTCTATCGATTTCTTCTTCACTTAAACCTGTAGAGTTCTGAATAGTGATAGACTGTTCTTTGTTTGTCTTCATATCCTTTGCTTTAACGTTTACGATACCGTTAACGTCGATATCAAATGATACTTCAATCTGAGGAATACCTCTTGGAGCTGGTTCAATACCATCAAGTTTAAATAAGCCTAACTGCTTATTATCTTTAGCCATTGCACGTTCACCCTGTAATACGTTGATATCTACAGCTGGCTGGTTATCAGCAGCAGTTGAGAAAATCTGTGATTTAGTAGTAGGGATAGTTGTGTTACGAGGGATTAATACTGTCATAACGCCACCCATAGTTTCAATACCAAGTGATAATGGTGTAACATCAAGTAATACGACATCCTTAACATCACCAGTGATAACACCGCCCTGGATTGCAGCACCCATAGATACTACTTCATCAGGGTTAACTGACTTGTTAGGTTCTTTTCCTAATAATCTCTTAACTGATTCCTGTACTGCAATGATACGAGTAGAACCACCAACTAATAAGATCTGATCGATTTCAGAAGCAGATACTTTCGCATCAGTTAATGCCTGTCTTACTGGAACTTCTGTTTTAGCAACTAAATCAGCTGTTAATTCATCAAATTTAGCTCTTGTAAGAGTCATATCTAAATGAAGTGGTCCATTAGCACCAGCAGTGATATATGGTAATGAGATCTGAGTCTGCATCATACCAGATAAGTCTTTCTTAGCCTTTTCTGCAGCATCTTTTACTCTCTGCATAGCCATCTTATCAGCGCTTAAATCAACACCGTTTTCTTTCTTGAATTCAGAAACCATGTAGTCCATAACTTTCTTATCGAAGTCATCACCACCTAAGCGGTTGTTACCTGCAGTGGCTAATACATCAAATGTACCATCATATAAGTCAAGGATAGAAACATCGAATGTTCCTCCACCTAAGTCATATACTAATACTTTCTGTTCCTGTTCAGTTTTATCTACACCATAAGCAAGTGCCGCAGCTGTAGGTTCGTTGATAATACGTTCAACATCAAGACCTGCAATCTTACCAGCATCCTTAGTAGCCTGACGCTGAGCATCATTGAAGTAAGCTGGAACTGTGATAACTGCCTTAGTTACTTTTTCACCTAAATAGCTTTCAGCAGTAGCCTTTAAGTTCTGAAGAATCATTGCTGAAATTTCTTCTGGTGTATAATCACGACCATTTACATGTTCTTTATAGTTTGTACCCATATGTCTCTTGATTGATGCTACAGTATCAGGATTTGTAACAGCCTGACGCTTTGCAGCTTCACCAACGATGATTTCACCGTTCTTGAATGCAACAACTGATGGAGTTGTTCTCATTCCTTCTGGATTTGCAATTACTTTTGCTTCACCATTTTCCATAACACTGACACATGAATTTGTTGTACCTAAATCAATACCAATAATTTTACTCATAATAAGTTCTCCTCCTATTAATCCTTATTCACTTTCACTAAAGTTGCTCTAATTACTCTATCTTTTAACATATAACCTTTTTGTAATTCTTCAGTCACAATATTTGGACCAAAGTCAGGATTATCATCCTGCATGACTGCCTGGTGCATATTTGGATCAAATTCCTTACCCTGTGCTTCAATCACAGTTACACCATTCTTACCAAGAATATTCATTAACTGGTTCAAAATCATCTTATTACCCTTAAGAATATTCTTACCTTCTTCGCTTTCAGGTTCAACAGTTAATGATCTTTCATAGTTATCAATAACTGGTAATAACTCTTCAATAAAAGACTGCATTGCATACTTTAACTGATTCGCATGTTCATTTTTAAGTCTTTTCTTTAAGTTTTCCATATCAGCGAATACTTTATAATAATCTGTCTTCCACTTGTTGATTTGAGATTCTAAATCCTTAATCTTTTCATCTTTAGGATCTACTGTTTCTTCAGCTGTTTCTTCAGTTGTTTCTTCTTTTACTTTTTCAGCTTCTTCCTTAGTAGATTCTTCAACAGTTTCTTCTGCTTCTTTCTTCATTTCTTCTGCCATGGTCTCACCTCTTCTACTCATCATTTTCCTTGATGATTCTTTCTATATTTTCAGTAATATATTCTACAAGCGATACAACTTTCTTGTAAGGCATACGTGTTGGACCGATTACAGAAATCGTTCCTTTACTAGCTCCTCCTGTATCAAAAGAAGATGAAATAACTGATACATCATCAAGTCCAGATACATTTGAATCATCACCAATTAATACCTTGATACCATCATCATCAGTTGGTGCTAAGAAATTCCAGTTTGATGAATTTTCAAATGCACTCACTAATTTTCTTAACTTGTTGACATCATTGTATTCTGGTTGATACAGCAAATGATCTTTACCAGAGAAATATACATTGTTTCTTGCAAACTTCATAAATGCTTCTAAGAAAGCATTAAACAAGATTTCATGTTCCTTGATTCTCGTATTGAGGATTGGCTTGACATCGTTTTCTAATCTATCTGCCACCTGATTAATTGGCGTTCCTACTAATGTGTCGTTCATTACAGCCACACAAGATTGTAAATCATCCAAACTCAATGTCTCAGATAAAGTGAAAACTCGATTTTCTACATGTCCCTTATCCGTTACAATAATCGCAGTCACATTGCGCGTCCCAATTGGAACAAGTGTAATGTTCTGCAGAGATTCATAACTTGAATTAGGTCCTAGAGCAACCGCCGTTAGATCAGTCAACTGGCTTAACATTTCGCAGCTTTCTTTAATCAAATTATTCAATGATTGATGTGTATCACTAAAGATAGTTGCAACCTGGTTCTTTACCTGTTCGTCGACATTTGGCTGAAGCAAAGTATTTACATAATAGTAATATCCCTTCTTAGAAGGAACACGACCAGAAGATGTATGTGTCTTCACTAGAAAGCCAAGTTCTTCAAGCTTGCTCATTTCATTTCGAATAGTGGCGCTTGAATATGGTAATTCATATTTTGTCATTAGAAGCTTAGATCCAACAGGTTCTGCTGTTTCAATAAACTCTTCGACAATATATTTAAATATAAGCATTTGTCTTGCCGAAAGCATTCCCAAGCACCTCCTTAGCACTCTTTTTCCTCTTGTGCTAGATTCATTATACATTCTTTTTTAGCAGTGTCAAGACTTTAGTGCTAGTTTATATTAAAAAGGGTTTCTCTAATTTGAGAAACCCTTTATTCTGGTAAGAAATCTAGAAGAATGGAATTAAGAAGATCGAGTGTATCATTTGTTTTCAAATGATTGTTTTCAATAATCAACGAATGATTACCAAGGTTCTTAGTGAGAGCTTCTTTATAGACATCTTCTACAGAACAATGATATCTTCTTTTAAATTCATCAAGGTCTAATCCTTCTTTTAGACGTAAAGACATCATAAGATGATTAAACATTGTATCTTCAATTGTTTCTTTTTCTATATATATTGTATTCTTCCCCTGCAAGTAATCAGTAAGACTACGCGAGTGAGAAATAAGTTCATTATCTATTTTACCTGTCGCACCAATGCCCACACCATAATAGTTATCATAATGCCAATAAACTTTATTATGTTCTGATTCATGATTTCCTAACGCATAGTTAGAGACTTCATAGCGATGAAAACCAGCATGAGAAAGTGTCTCTACAATATAATCACTCCACTTTCCTTCTGTTTCTTCATCAAGAGGTTCAAAGGAATCATATAAACGTGTATGTTCCTCCAATATAAGTGAATAATAAGATAAATGATTAACAGGAAGTGATAGAGCAATATACAAGTCTTCTTTTACATCTTCTAGGGTTTGTCCAGGAAGTCCATACATCAAATCAATGGAGATATGCTTAAAGCCTATAGCCTTTGCATTTCTTACTACTTCTTTCGCAATATCGGAAGTATGATAACGTTCAATCTTTTTTAATAAATCATTATTAAATGTCTGTACACCAGCGCTTATTCGATTCACACCATGAGTATGCATACATTCTAGTTTATCTAGCGTTGCTGATTCAGGATTGACTTCTATTGTATATTCGAGAGTATCATCACCTACAAAAGGATCAACCATGCTTAATAAGATATCTAATTGTTTTAAAGAAAGAGCGCTTGGTGTTCCTCCTCCTATATAAATAGTTCTCATAATATGATGAGGAAGTGCATCAAGTTCTTCCTTTAATCGTTCTAAATATTTTAAGACAAACTCTTCACGATAATAGACCTTTGCGAAATCGCAATAAGAACAGATATGATCACAAAAAGGAATATGAATATAAAGTGCTTTTGTTTCCATATTATATCCTCATCAAGAAAAGTTCTAATCCTCTAAATTTATCTACTGTACCTGTCTTGATTGCATAATCTAGTTCTGATAAGGCATAGAGTTTTTCCATGAGTTCAGTGATATCAAAATGTGCTGCATTTTTACAAATTGGATAGATAGCACGAGGATTAAGACCGAGTGCTGAGGCAATATCATTATCACGATAGCCCTTCTTGCTCATAATAGAGACCTGATAGAGATTACGTAATGCATTCGCAATTAAACCAATGAGTTCTAAAGGATCATGTTTCTTAGAGATTAAGTCTTGATAAACACGCATTGTATTTCTTAAATCATGATTCAATAATGCATTAGTTAACTTAAAGACATCCTCTTCAACTCGTGGTGGGACTAATCTTTCAACATCTTCTTTCTTTATACTATGTGTATAGAGACATAATTTCTCTACCTGATTAGAAATAGTGAGAAGATCATTTCCACAGCGTTCTAGTAATAAAGCAAGAGCATTGTCTTCAATAGAGGCATTTCTATGAACAATAGCTTCTCTAGTAGCCTTATAAAGCTGATTGAAGGTTAATTTCTCTATTTCATACCATTTCGCATTTTTACGTAATGATTTAACTACTTTCTTTCTTTCATCAAAGTTACGCTGATCATGATATATTACAAATAATGTTGTTGGATTATCATGTTCAATATAATCTAAAAACAGTTTAATATCTTCATCTGTGACTAGCTTCTTTTTAGGCTTCTCTTTTGTAAGAAAGATTGGATTCTTTAATACAACCATCTTATATTCTGTAATAAAAGGTTGTGTTAAAGCATCTTCAATAATGTCCTTCATAGGTGTTTCACCTGCATGATAGACCATATAGTTCATGTCATCACTTGTGCATTGATATTTCTTTTTTAAGTCTTCTAATCTTTGTGCAAGTAATAGTTTTTCTTCTCCATATAATACAATATTCATAGTTCTCCATCCTTTTGTCCTATTCTACCATATATTTATTAATAACGGTAAATAAGATGTTCTCCTAAATAAGTGATAATAGAAAAGCTGCCATCAAGATCTGTACGTAGTATTTTAATCTTTCTTTCTTCTAATCGTTTAATGACAATATGAGCTGGATGTCCATAGAGATTATGTTCTCCTACACCAATCATTGCGATACGTGGATGAACCATTTGAAAGAATGTTACAGAAGAAGAATAACCACTGCCATGATGTGCGACCTTTAAGACATCCACATCTATTTCCCCATATTTCTTATAAAGATCTTCTTCTACGTTACTTGGGATATCACCTGTAAATAAATAATTATAGCCTCCTGTTGTAACTAACATGACTAATGAGTTTTCATTAGTGGAAGGATAGATAACATCACTTTTAAGCATCTTGATTGTAATGAGCTTATTCTTCTCTTCTTTCTGATACGTATCAATAATACGCTTGACTTTATATTTCTTCTTTAATGAATCTAATGCACCATAGTGATCATAATCATGATGATATATATAAACTCTATCAATACACGGTATACCCTGTGATTTAAGATAAGGGATGACATTATGCGAGGCAATATCATATTCCCTATTACCACCTGTATCAATCAAATAATTTCCTTGATTAAAAGGGAGACGAATGAGTGAACAATCTCCCTGGCCTACATCAATAGTAGAGACCTGCGTATAAGGTTTATAGATACTATATATATGGAAGCTGGTCAGTAGTGCGCACAACAACGACATAGAAAATTGAATACTCTTTTTTTCTTCTAATAATAAGAAGATATTAAACAAGATAATGTAATAAAGAATAATAAATGAGAGTGTTGGTTTTTGAAAAATGATTTCTGCATTCAATGAAGTAATAAAGGTAAGAATCATCTGTTGGTAGCCAATCATCATCTTCATAATTAGATTTATTGGAAAAATAAGAGAGAGAAGTGTCACAATATAAAAACAGGATATAAAAGGAGAAAGAAGAACTGTTAAGAAATAAGAAAAGATATTGATAGAGAAATTAAGTGAGAGGACAATAGGAATACCACCTAAATAAATAAGGAAAGAGCGGTATGGGAAATGTTTGGTCATAATGACAAGAAAATAAATAAAATATGAAAAGACAAAAGAAATACTAAAGATGATATAAGGATTCTTAATTACATTAACTAAAACAAGAAATGATAAAACATCTAGTTGATTGAACTTCTCCTTCACAAGATCATAAATTACTAACATATAAAAAGCACGATGAAGAGATATATTATAAGGTATAGAAAAAATATAAAAGCCTATAAGTACTTTAATGATGATATCTGCAATATCATCACGTATAAATGATTTAATAAGACTGAGACATTTATAGAGTAAATGAATATGCATTCCTGAAAGAGCAAACATATGTACAAGAGAAAGACTTGTGAGGAGTGAATAGTCTTCTTTAATGGCTTCATCTTTAATGCCTAAGATAAATAGCTTCTGATAGCTTTTAATAGATTTTGAGGAAGAAAACTGTTTTTCTAATAATTGATAAAAAGAGGGATGAGATGAGACAGAAGTAATATGGGTGATTTTAGCCTTTGCAACGATATTGTTAGCTTTGAATGAATGATATTCATCATAACCTATAGGATCTTTACGATGCTTGATTTCTAGAAAGTTCAATTTAACAAGTACTTCATCATTATATTGAAACTTATGATCTGTATAGGCTTTAATCTTCCCATAACCAGTATTTAAAATAACATAATTATCTCTAACATCTTTCACCTTTCCTGAAACAATAGAAGGCACTTCTGTTGATGTGGCTGGTCTAAGTATAATAGGTAATAAAAAAAGAAGAAATAACATCTTTCTTCCAAATCGTTTTACTAGATAAATTAAATAAGCTAGTAGAAATATATAAAATAAAGGATGAACAAGATAAGCAACAGATAGTAACAAGACAAATACTGCATAATATACTAAATGATATCTTAAAGGCATAAGTAGTCACGGTAGATGAGATATTTCTTCTCACCGATTCCTTGTATATTCATAATGTCTTCTATTGTATAAAAGGGCTGTATCTGCCTATAATCTATAAACTTCTGTGCTGTTTTCTCTCCTACTCCTTTTAATGTCATAAAGTCTTCTATTGTTCCTTTATTGAGTGAAATCATATTTGCTCTTTTTTCTGGTAAGTAAAGACGCATCTCTGCCTGGATACTTCTATTCATATTTAAAGATTCCATACAGGCATTTTCTTTAACTCCAACTTCCTTAACCAAATCACTCATTGTCATCCCTTCTTTTATAGGGACTTCTCCTGTCTTGTTAAAAGCACCTTCTAATGTAATATAGACTTCTGATTTTTGTGTTGAGCTGACCTTCTCAGGCTTTTGATAACCATATATAAATGAGGCAATACTTAGAAGAATCAGCCCTATAATCTTAATTTGACGCATAAAAAAAGAGAATTAAATTAATTCTCTCTTGTAATATGAAAATGCCTATAAGCAAGATCTGTCGCAATTCTGCCTCTTGAAGTACGTTTAATCAAGCCTTTTTGTAGTAAGTAAGGTTCATAGACATCTTCTAATGTCATTCTTTCTTCACCAATGCTTGCAGCAAGTGCTTCTAATCCTACAGGGCCGCCTTGGAAACGATTGATGATACCTAGTAAGTATTTATGATCGACATCATCTAGTCCTAGATTATCTACTTTTAAACGGTCCAATGCCTGCATTGTACGGTCTTTAGTAATGATTTCATCACCATAGAACTGAGCAAAGTCTCTGACACGTCTAAAGAGTCTATTCGCAATACGTGGTGTTCCTCTTGAACGTCTTGCAAGTTCCATTTTAGCTTCTTCTTCCATTGTCATACCATAGACTTTACTTGTACGAGAAATAATATCTCGGAGTTCTTCATCCTTATAATAATCAAGTTTAGCCACAATACCAAAACGGTCACGTAATGGAGCAGAAATATCTCCTGCACGTGTTGTCGCTCCTACTAATGTGAAAGGAGGTAAATCAATACGTACAGAACGTGTTGTCGCATCTTTACCAATCATAACATCTACACAGAAATCTTCCATTGCAGGATATAGTATTTCTTCTACGACTTTATTTAAACGATGAATTTCATCGATAAAGAGTACATCCCCTGGTTCAAGAGATGTAAGTAATGCAACGAGATCACCTGTTTTTTCAATAGAAGGTCCTGTTGTAATCTTGATATGCGTTCCCATTTCATTCGCAATAATCATCGACATTGTGGTTTTACCTAGTCCTGGAGGACCATAGAATAAAACATGATCAAGTGTTTCATCACGCATCTTTGCAGCACCGACAAAGACACGAAGGTTTTCTTTTAAATCATGCTGACCGACATATTCATCAAAAGAAGACGGTCTTAAAGAACTTTCTTCATCTTCGATATGTTCATTTGTATCTAAAATATCACGATCCATAAGATTCTCCTTTCATTATTGTGTTAATAAAGCTAATGCACGTTTTACATAACCATTAGTGTCTAGATTTTCACTAGATAATACTTTCATTGCTTTTTCTACATCATTTTGTTTATAGCCTAATGCGATTAATACTTCAGTGGCTTCTTCATAATCTGGAGAACCAAGAGGCTTCATTGCACGTTTATCAAACTTACCATGCAAGTCAAGAATGATCTGCTGTGCTGCTTTAGGTCCAATACCTGGTATCTTCTTTAAATAAGTTGTATTTTTACCTTCTATCGCATCAATAATCGCATCAATCTCACCTGTCGCAAGAATACCAATAGCTGTCTTACAGCCTATTCCTTTTACAAGAATAAGCTTCTGAAATAATTCTTTTTCTTCTTTTTTCTTAAAGCCAAATAAAGTAATATCATCTTCTTTGACCTGCTGATAGATATAGACTGTTGCATCATCACCCTTTTTAAAATTATAGGGGTTGGATACATGTACTTCATAGCCTATTCCATGATTATCTATGACAATATGATCTGAATACAAATCTGCAATGATTCCTTTGATATAACTATACATAAAAATCTCCTTTACGCATTTCCTAATTCTATCATATGTCAAAAAAAAATACCATTTCTAGAAATGGTATTAATTATAAAATTCAAATTCGAAGTCATATAGGCGTACAGTATCGCCATCTTCACAGCCTGCTTCTCTTAATGCATCATCGATACCCATATTACGGATCTGTAATGCGAATCTCTGGAAGCCGTCATCTGTAGTAAATGATGCCATCTGCACAAGTCTTTCAACCTTCTTACCAGTAACTTCCCATACACCATTACCTTTATTATGGATAGTGAATGGTTTTTCTTCTTCCTTATAAGTATAAAGAACACTTTCCTGTTCTTCTTCCTGATTAAAGAAGTCTGGAGCAGTTTCTAATGCATCAGCAACTGCATAAAGAACAGCATCGATACCTTCATGGATAGGTGCAATGATTGGGAATACTTTCTGATCTCCAAGCTTTTCCTTGAATTTCTTTAAGTTTTCTTCTGCTTCATCACCATCCATCTTATTAGCCACAATAATCTGTGGTCTTTCTAATAAGCGATATTCATATTCACCTAATTCTTTATTAATAGTGACATAATCTTCATATGGATCTCTGCCTTCGCTACCGCTCATATCAATAATATGAACAATAACACGACATCTTTCGATATGTCTTAAGAACTGATGACCTAAACCTTTACCCTGTGATGCACCTTCAATAAGACCAGGTAGGTCAGCCATAACAAATGAACGACCATCCTTAACCTGTACAACACCTAAATTAGGCACAATAGTAGTAAAGTGATAATCAGCAATCTGTGGTCTTGCTTTTGAAACAACAGATAATAAAGTAGACTTACCAACACTTGGGAATCCTACTAATCCAACATCTGCAAGTAGTTTTAATTCTACTCTTAGGTTGAATTTTTCACCCGGTTCACCATTTTCACAGATTTTAGGTGCTGGGTTGCGTGATGAAGCGAATCTTGCATTCCCACGACCACCACGGCCACCTTTTGCGATTACAGCACGCTGACCATCCTTTGTAAGGTCGGCAATAATGTTGCCTGTATCGTCATCATAGACACAAGTTCCTACTGGTACTCTGATGACTAAATCATCAGCATCAGCACCATGCATCTTTTTAGCATGACCTTTTTCACCATTTTGAGCCTTGTATTCACGATAATATCTTAAATCTAATAAAGTTGATAATGAGTTTGTTGCAACGAAGATAACACTTCCGCCACGACCTCCATCTCCTCCAGATGGACCTCCCTTTGGAACATGCGCTTCACGTCTGAAAGCAACTGTACCATTACCTCCAGTACCTGCTTGAACATAAATCTTAACGCGATCAATAAATTTCATGTATCCACCTTCTTTCTTTAAAAAAAGAATCCCATGGGGGATTCTTGAGATTAAGCTACTGGGTAAACAGATACCTGTTTCTTGTTTTTACCAAGTCTTTCGTATTTAACGACACCATCAACTTTAGCGAATAAAGTATCGTCTCCACCTTTACCAACATTAGTACCAGGATGAACCTTAGTACCTCTCTGTCTATAAATAATTGAACCAGCTGTGCAAGTCTGTCCATCAGAAAGCTTAGCACCTAAACGCTTTGATTCAGAGTCACGACCGTTCTTAGTAGAACCTACACCCTTTTTAGAAGCGAATAACTGTAAATCTAACTTTAACATAGTATTATACCTCCCTAGTGTTAATTTTAACATATTGTTCATATGAGTATTCAACAGTTTCTAGAATTTTTAATAAAGTTTCTAGAATAATCTGATAATCTTCACGATTATTGAATATCTCGAAATAAGAGTAACCACTCTCAACATTGGCAAGATTGCCATCTTTCATGAAGCCTTTAGCTTCAAGCATATTGTAAATACCTACCACTGCGGTACTGATACCAGCACATGCAAGATCTTTACCATATTCATCTTGACCAGCATGTCCTTCAACCTTAATTGATTGAATCTGACCTGCATGGTAAACGACATCTACGTGAGTCATTAAGCGTTGATTTCTTTGATTGTTAGCTTAGTATAAGGCTGTCTATGACCCTGTTTCTTATGATAATGCTTCTTTGGCTTATACTTGAATACAGTGATCTTCTTTTCCTTACCCTGTTTTTCAACAGTTGCAGTAACCTTAGCACCTTCTACATAAGGATGACCAACTTTAACACCATTATCACCAACTAAAAGAACCTTTTCGAAAGTGTATTCAGTGCCTTCTTCAACATCTAACTTTTCTACAAAAATAGTATCTCCAGCTTCAACCTTTAACTGTTTTCCACCAGTTTCAATAATTGCGTACATCAGTGTACCTCCTTCATATTTTTTTCTCTTAGACTCGCCAACCAAGGCAGCACTTGCATTTAATACCTTTTATGTGCGGTTGTAGTCAGAGGTCTACAACGCTGATTATAATATCATTTATTACCCTTATCGTCAATATTTTTTTCAATTTTCTTAAATTCTTGTCGAGGACATGTACGATTATACACTTCTCTTAAGTGTTCTTGGGATACATGGGTATAAATCTGAGTTGTTGATAAAGAGGAATGGCCCAATAATTCCTGTACAACACGGATATCCATTCCTGCATCAAGTAAATGAGTCGCAAAAGAATGACGTATCGTATGAGGATGAATCTTACGTAAAGGATCATAGAGATACATTGTACGATCGATAATATTTTCTACTCCCCTATTTGTTAGCTTTTTTCCTCTTCTATTCACAAATACATAATCATGTGTTTCATGATATTCATTCATAATGCTTAATCGATCATTATCTATATATTCTAGTAACCATTTCTTTGCATAATCATGAAATGGCACTTCTCTTTCTTTGCTTCCTTTACCAAGCACTCTAATCATTTGTCTATTAAAATCAACCTGAGATAAACGTAATGAGACAACTTCACTTACACGAAGTCCTGATGCATACATAAGTTCTAGAAGAGCCTTATTTCTTACGCCTAAAGATGTATGCGTATCAATTGAGTCTAGATACCCCATCATTTCATCTACATAAAGAAAATCAGGGTTTCTACTACCTGTCTTTAATGAATGAACCTGTGTGAAAGGATTAGAAGAAACTATCTCCTGTTTACATAAGTATTTAAAGAAAGATCTTAAAGAACTCAAATAATGATTGATTGTAGTATGAGATAAGTGCTTCTCATTTAAATGAATCAAATAATTCTGAATAACATAGTAATCTACTTCCTGTAAAGAAATACTTTCTTTACCTATAAATAAAAGAAAATCAGTTAATTCTCTATCATAAGATTCTAAAGTAAGTACAGAGTAGTTCTTTTGATATTTAAGATAGTGAAGAAAAGTTTTCTTCTCATCCATGAATGAATTCTTCCATCTTTTCTAATGCACGTTGTGCATATTTTTCTTTCTTTTCTTTTTTCTTCACTTTACCTTCTAAATCAGGAAGAATTCCAAAGTTAGCCTTCATTGGCTGGAAATCACTAGGAGAAGCATGAGTAATATAATAAGCGAGAGATCCCATAACTGTTTCTCTAGGATAGACTAGTAATTCTTCTCCCTTTAAATATCTCACCATATTCTTACCAGCCACAATACCACTCTGAGCAGATTCCACATATCCTTCTACACCAGTCATCTGACCTGCAAAGAATAAATCTTCACGATTCTTGAACTGATATGTAGGATTTAAATATGTAGGTGAATTAAAGTAACAGTTACGATGCATAATACCATAACGGACAATAGAGGCATTTTCTAGTCCTGGAATCATATGAATAATACGGTCCTGTTCACCCCATTTTAAATGTGTCTGGAATCCTACAATATTATAGAGAGACCCAACCGCATTATCCTGTCTTAACTGAACAACTGCTTCAAAACGCTGACCATCCTTTTCTAGTCCTACTGGTTTCATTGGGCCAAAAAGTAATGTCTGTTTACCTCTTCTCGCAATTTCCTCAAAAGGCATACAGCCTTCAAAGAACTTTTCTTCAAAATCATGAGGCTTAACAACTTCCGCATTAATCAGTGCATCATAGAAAGCATCAAATTCTTCTTTAGTCATTGGACAGTTGATATATTCTCCATCACCCTTATCATAACGTGATTTATAAAAGGCTTTATTAAAATCAATAGATTCTTTTGTGACAATAGGAGCTGCTGCATCATAGAAATAAAAATAATCCTGATTACCCATTAAATTCATAATTTCTTTTGCGAGTGCATCACTTGTCAAAGGTCCTGAGGCAATAATAGTAGGTCCTTCAGGTATTTTTGTCACTTCTTCACGGTGTACAGTGACCAAAGGATGATTTTCAATAAATTCTGTCACTGCATGAGAAAAACCTTCACGATCGACTGCCAAAGATCCTCCTGCAGGTACGGCATGGTCTCTTGCCATCTTGACAATCAAGCTATCATTCATTGTCATTTCCTGTTTTAATACACCAACCGCATTCTTTAAACCATCTGCACGTAATGAATTAGAACATACAAGCTCCGCAAAATCACTTGTCTTATGAACATCAGTCTTTTTCACTGGTCTCATTTCATATAAATGTACAGGAATACCTTCTTTAATAAGCTGATAAGTCGCTTCGACACCAGCCAAACCTCCACCTACGACATTTACTTCCTTAATCATATTTTCCTCCAATAAAGAAAATGAACTGCATGGGCAGTTCATTATTCTTCTTTCTTTTTCTTTTCTTTAATAATTGTTTTACACTTTGGATAATTCGAGCAGGCTTTAAATGGACCAAAACGACCCTTTTTCCATACAACTGGACTGCCACAGTTAGGACATGTTTCACCTGTCTCTTCAAGCTTCTGAGGCTTGATATATTTACATTTAGGGTAATTAGAACATGCTTCAAAGCGTCCAAAACGACCCATTTTATAGATCATAGGAGAACCACATTGAGGACATGTCTCACCTGTTTCTTCATTGATCTTATTTTCATCAGCCTTAACATATTTGCATTCTGGATAATTAGAGCAGGCTACAAATTCTCCAAATCTTCCTTTTCTAACAACAAGATCTCCACCACACTCAGGACATTTTTCTCCTGTTTTTTGTGGTTCAATCTTTTCCATACCATCATAGGCTTTTTCTAATAGTGGTTCAAATACTTGTTCAAATTCAGTTAAAGCATGAACATAAGTATCCTGACCCTTCGCAATTTCATCAAGCTCATTTTCCATCTTTGCAGTATAGTCTACATTGATAATTGAATCAAAATATTCAAGAAGTTTCTTATTAGTCAAAAGACCTGATTCAGTAGGCTTGAATGTTTTCTTTTCTAAAATGACATATTCTCTAGTCTGAATTGTATCAATAATAGTGGCATAAGTAGAAGGACGACCAATACCTAATTCTTCCATTGCCTTAATAAGTTTTGCTTCTGTATAACGTGCTGGTGGTGTAGTGAAATGTTGTTCCTTATTGATCTTTTTAGCGTCAATTTCTTCATTTTCACTCATATCTGGGAGTAATTCATTTTTACTCTTATCATATTCACCATAAACCTTTAACCAACCATCAAACTTTAAGATAGAGCCTGATGCATTAAACTTATAATCATTGTTGTCTAATACTAAAGATGTACTTGCAGACTGGCTTGGTGCCATGAGTGAAGCAAGTGCACGGGCATAGATCAACGAATAAAGCTTATATTGTTCCTGTGTAAGATATTGTTTAATACTTTCTGGTGTACGTTCAATACTTGTAGGACGGATGGCTTCATGGGCATCCTGTACATTTTCAGTCTTTTTAGACACCTTAATGCTTCCCACATATTCTTTACCATATGTCTTTTCAATATAATCCATAGCAGCAGAAGTGAATTCTGGTGATAAACGGATAGAGTCAGTTCTCATATAAGTAATCAAACCGACAGTTTCAGTACCGATATCAATCCCTTCATATAATTTCTGAGCAATGGACATAGTACGTCTTGCCTTAAATCCTAATTTACTAGATGCTTCCTGTTGAAGTGTTGAAGTAATAAATGGTGCATAAGAATTTCTTTTCTTTGTTGTCTTTTTAATCTTTTCAACAGTAAAAGTTGAACCTAGTGCATCATAAATAGCCTGTGCTTCTTCACCATTATGGATTTCTAATTTCTTAGTCTTATGTTTTGTAAGTTCTGCCTTGAAAGGAATATTATCCTTTTCAAATTCAGCATCGATCTTCCAAAATTCTTCTGGTACGAATGCATCAATTTCTGCTTCTCTTTCACAGATCAATCTTAATGCAACTGACTGTACACGTCCCGCAGACTTAGATTTAATCTTCTTCTGTAGTAGTTTAGAAAGCTTAAACCCAATAATTCTATCTAGAACACGTCTTGTTTCTTGCGAATGGACTAAATCCATATCAATCCTACGTGGATTTTCAATCGCATTTGTGACTGCATTCTTAGTCACTTCGTGGAATTCTACTCTCTTTGTAGTTTCAGGATCTAATCCTAATACTTCTGCTAAATGCCATGAGATGGCTTCCCCTTCACGGTCCGGATCGGTTGCGAGATAAACATCATCTGCTTTTTTAGCACATGCTTTTAATTCTTTTACAACATCTTTCTTATCTTTACTAATAACATAATGAGGGGCAAACTCATTTTCTATATCTACACCTAAGCCGCCTTTACCAGAAATAGCCAGGTCTCTGATATGTCCTTTTGATGATTTAACTACAAAATCATCGCTTAAGTATTTACTAATTGTTTTAGATTTAGATGGTGATTCGACAATAACTAAATGACTCATACATCTAACCTCCTTCATCACATTATAATATGGGATTTTTTTATTTTGTCAACATATTAGTGAGAATAAGAAGCGAAACGCTCCCTATTCTTCTAAGATATCTTCTACACTCATAACTAGCTTTGCGCCCTGCTGGATCAATGAATTACAGCCTTTGCAGTCATATATACGTCCTGGAACCGCAAAGACATCCTTGCCTTGTTCTAGGGCAAAACCAACTGTAATCATTGTGCCACTTTTAATATCTGCTTCGGTGACAAGAAGTTTCTGTGAGAGTCCGGCTATAATACGATTGCGTTTAGGGAAATAGTCCTTTCTAGGCGGGGTAAGACCTGGATATTCACTAATAATAAGTTCGTTTTTTAATTGATCATAGAGTTCCTTATTCATTGGTGGGTAGGGATAATCAATTCCACTTCCAAGTACTGCCACTGTATGACCATTAGTTTTTAAAGCCGTACGATGGCCCACACCATCTATTCCTTTAGCCATGCCTGATACAATCACAAGTCCCTGTTTTACAAGATTTTCCACAAGAATACGTGTCGCCTGGACACCATACTCACTGCAGTCTCTCTTACCAATTACACCGATACATTCATTATCTAACAATGATAAAGATCCATAATAATAGAGCACAAATGGAGGACAGTTGATGAACTTAAGATGCTGTGGATAATCATCACTAATAATAGTCGTATAAGAGCACTTAATTGTCGCAAAAAGTTCTTTCTTTAATGATTCATCTACACGTTCTTTACGTTCTAATGCCTTATAAATCAAATCAAACTGTCCATGATACTTCAATGAAAAATAAAGTAGAATATCTTCCACACAATCACCTCCTACTATATCTATTCCCTGTAAGAGGCTTCTTTTCTCAAAAAAGAGAAAGATATTTAATCTTTCTCTTCAAAATCAAATGATAATTGTTCATTCAGTACTTTTTGTACTGGCGCAAAAGATTTACGATGTATTGGAGTCACACCATATTTTTCTAATGCTTCCTTATGTGCCTTAGTGACATAACCCTTATGTTTTTCAAAGCCATATTCTGGATATTGTTTACCATATTCCTTCATAATGCGGTCTCGAGTCACTTTTGCAAGAATACTTGCTGCTCCAATAGATAAACTTTTTGCATCTCCTTTAATAATAGAAAGATGTGGAATATCTCCTAAAGGCATTGCATCGCTTAATGTAAAATCAGGTTCTAATGATTCTACAATACGTTTCATACCTGTACGAGAGGCTTCATAGACATTCAGTGTATCTACTTCTTCTACTGATAAAACCTCTATTTGATAAGCAAGCGCATTCTCTATAATGAGGTCATAGAGTGCTTCTCTTTTCTTTTCTGTGAGCTTCTTTGAGTCATTAATACGTTCATCATAGAAATCCTCAGGAAAGATGACACCACCTACAACAAGTGGCCCAGCCATAGGACCTCTACCTGCTTCATCGACACCTAATATTCTAGAATAACCAGCAGTCCTGGCTTCATTTTCGTATTTTAAACGTTCCTGATTATTCATCACTTAACTCCCAAGTAATTCTTCCTAGAGAGGCATTCTTTAAGTCATTAAAGAACGTTTCCTGAACACGGTCATAATCTGTTTCGCCTCTTAATTTCTTAATATGACGATAATCTGAAATATGATCATAAACTGGTAATACCCAATCAGAATCTAAATCAATAGTCAAATTATAACGTTCCTTCAACTTTTCTGGATAATGTTTTGCGAGATAACCAATTGCATGAATAAAGAGATCATCAAGAGGAAGTATTTCCATCTTAATAGAGCCACATAATGCGACATTCATCGCTTTATTGATATCTGTAAACTTAGGTTCTAGAACACCTGGTGTATCAAAAAGTTCAAAATCCTTATCAACACGAATAATCTGCTGAGACTTAGTAACACCTGGTTTATTTCCTACTGCAGCAGCTTTTCTTTTCGCAATCTTATTAATAAAAGTAGATTTACCTACATTTGGAATACCTGCAACAAGAGCACGAATAGGTTTGGGTTTTAATCCTCTAGCCGCTTCTTTTTCATGCTTTTCTTTTAACTGATAACGGCACAAATTAACGATTTTCTTTTCTTCCTTGAAGTTCTTTAAGTCAACCGCAATAGCACTATGGCCCTGTCTTTTAAATTCTGCAATTAATGCATCTGTTGCCTTAGGATCAGCTAAATCTTTCTTTGTAAGAATATAGAGGCGTGGCTTATTTTTAATCATATAATCAAGTTCTGGATTATGTGTTGAAAAAGGAGCTCGTGCATCCACAAGTTCAATCACAATATCTACTAACTTAACTTTACTTTCGATTTCTCTTTGGGCTTTAGCCATATGCCCTGGATACCACTGAATCTGTTTTACCATAATTTCCTCCTTAATCATTACTCTTAATATGTTTTATAGGATAAATGATATATCCATTTTTAGCACGAATATCTTCTATATGAATAGGTCCAAAATATCTTGAATCATAGGATAAAGGACGGTTATCCCCTAAAACAAAATATTCATGATGCTTTAACTTGATTTTAAAATCTCTTGTATATTGTGTGAGACCTAATTCTCTTTTTTCTTTCTGTATAAAAGAAAGTTTGAAAAATGGTTCTTCTACAAGTTTACCATCAATATATAAATGATCATTCTTATAGCTGATTTCTTCTCCTGGCAGTCCTATCACTCGTTTAATGATATCTTCTTTTAATGCTGCGCTGCGTACATCAACGATATCAAAACGGTGTATCTGCTTATGTGATGTAATTCCAGTCATTAAGATAAAATCTCCATCATGAATAGTAGGCATCATTGATGTTCCTTTTACCTTTACAGGAAGAACAATAAAAGTAAATAAGCATAATATAAGAGTCACTAGACCAGGTAAACATAGCTTCTTTAATTTATACATAATATAGAAAAAAGAATGGGGTAAGCCCCCATTCTCTTATCGAATTTCTTTAATTCTAGCAGCTTTACCAGATAATCCACGTAAGTAATGTAATTTAGCTCTACGTACTTTACCAACCTTAGCTACTTCGATATGATCGATGATTGGAGAGTTTACTGGGAATACTCTTTCAACACCTACACCGTAAGAAATCTTTCTAACAGTGAAAGTTTCACCAATACCGCAACCCTTTTTAGCAATACAAACACCTTCGAACATCTGAAGACGAGTCTTATTACCTTCCTGGATCTTTACAAATACTTTTAAAGTGTCACCAGCTTTGAACTGAGGTACATCAGTCTTGATCTGGCTCTTAGTAATTTCATTTACTAACTGCATGTTCATTATAACATTTCCTCCTACACAAATTTAGTCTTGGAAGCTCATTCGTATATATAACCAGCGGAACTTCTGTGTCTTACGACTTGGCTATTATAGCACTGTCTTTTTTATAAATCAATTACTTTTTTAATTCTTTTAGAATTTCTAATTCTTCTTCTGTAAATGAGCGTTTTTCTAATAAATCAGGACGTTTAATCATAGTTTTACGTAATGATTCCTTTAAACGCCATTTACGAATATTTTCATGATGACCACTTATGAGGACATCAGGAACTTTACTGCCTTCATATTCATAAGGTCTTGTATATTGAGGATATTCTAATAATCCATTAGAGAATGAATCATCTTCATGACTTGCCTGAGTGATTACTCCATGAAGTAAACGGATCACACTATCCATCACTACCATCGCACCAAGTTCTCCACCTGTAAGTACATAATCACCAATAGAAAGTTCTACATCTACATAATCACGAATACGTTCATCAAAGCCTTCATAATGACCACAGATGATCACGATATGTTTCTGATTAAGGGCTAATTCTTCAGCATAAGCCTGATGATGTGTCATACCCTGAGGGCTCATTAAAATAACAAGTGAATCCTTTGTGACTACTGTCTTTAAACAATCTAATAAAGGCTTACACATAAGCACCATGCCCTGTCCACCACCATAAGGTGTATCATCTACACTCTTATGACGATCTGTCGCAAATTCTCTAAAATCATGAATTTTTACTTCTACATGACCACTATCAATAGCTCTTTTAATAATAGATGTTGTCAAGAATCCTTCAAACATCTCTGGAAATAATGAAAGAACATCAATCTTCATCTAAGAAGCCTCCAATCAATGAGACATCAATACGCTTATGTTCAATATCCTTATTCTTTACAAAAGCATCAATATAAGGAATCATAACCTTCTTACCATTTACATCTACACCAATAATAGCCTGTGCACCCTGATATACATCAGTCACCTTACCAATATAAGTACCATTATTATAAACTTCACAATCCACAATATCAGAAATATAATGCATGCCTTCAGGTAGTAAAGAAGTATCCTTAGGGGCATAACAAATACATCCCTTATACTTTTCTACTTCATTAATATCTGCATAGCCTTTAAATGCAATCATATCAAAACCTTTATGGATATAATGCTTACTGATTTCAAAATCAAGATATTCTCTTGGTGTTTTGACAAGAATATGGCTGCCAGGGGCAAAGCGCTGTTCTCCAAAATCAGTTGAAGAAGCAATCTTTAAATCACCCTTGATTCCAAATGTATTAATGATTTTACCAATTTCTACAAGTTCCATTTGTACCTCCAAAAAAAAGGAAGTGTACACTTCCTTTATTCCTCACCATATGATTCAAATTTGATATCTAATCTCTTATGCATACCGCGTGTACTTACAGACATAAGCTGTCTGATAGAATTAGCCATAACACCTTTTCTACCAATTAACTTAGAAATATCATCGTGTGATGCATAAACATATAGAACAATCGCATTATCATCTAATGAAGGCATTTCTCTAACCTCTAACTTATCACGATCATTGACAAGTTCAAGACAGATGTCCTGTAATGCCTTAACGTAATCCATAATTATTTAGCCTTCTTAGATTCAGCAAATTCTTTGATTACGCCTTCTCTAGAAAGGATGTTCTTAACTGTGTCAGAAGGCTGAGCACCGTTACCTAACCACTTTAAGATTTCTTCTTTCTTTAAAGAAACCTTAGCTGGGTTCTGTCTTGGATCATAAGTTCCTAACTGTTCAATGAAACGACCATCTCTTGGCATTCTTGAATCAGCTGCAACAATTCTATAAAATGGTGACTTCTTAGCACCCATTCTCTTTAATCTTAATTTAACTGCCATTGTGTTTTCCTCCGATTAATTTAATTTGCTTACTTATAATACCATATTCAAATTAGGTGTCAAGTATTTTTACTTGACACTTTAACTTTTTTTAAATGTCATGATGACTTTAAAGAGATCCCCATCTATTTCTATATCAAATGTACCACCCTGAGCAACAACAAAGCTTTTCGCAATCGCAAGTCCTAGACCACTACCTGTTTCATGACGAGATTTATCTCCACGTACAAAACGTTCCTGGATTTCTTCGCTAGAGAAGTTCATTTCTACTTCACTCATATTCTTGAATATAACTGAAACATAGTCTTCTTCCTCATGAATATCAATATAGGCACGGCTATGTGGCATGGCATACTTACCAATATTAGTTAATAGATTTTCAAAGACACGATATGTCTTATCTCCATCTAGATGAACGACAACATCCTCTACATTCTTAATGACCTGGATATCTTTAGATTCTAATACTTCAATACATTCAGCTAAGGATTGATCAACTAACGCTTGTAATCTTAAATCAATAGGATGAAGGTCAATATTACCACTAGAGGCTTTAGAGACATCAAAGAGATCTTGAATAAGATTAGAAAGTCTATTTGTATATCTTTCTAATTGGTTTAAATATTCAGTTCTTGTTGCTTCATCAGCTTGTGTATTCTTAAGTAAAATAACATAGTTCTTAATACATGTAAGAGGAGTTTTTAAATCATGAGAGACATTGGTAATAAGTTCTGTCTTCATATTCTGTGATTTTGTTTCTTCCTTAACAGCTGCTTCAAAACCTACTTTTAAGTTATTTAAACGATCACGCATACTGTTGAAGATGCCTAGATCATCTTCTATTTCTGTATCAAAATGGCCATGAGAAAGCTGTTCTGTAAAGTCTAGCATATTTTTATAATCATTCTTTACCTTCATTGACTGCTTTCTTATATATAAGAAAGAGATCATGACATAAACAATCGCAAAGATTGTCTTACTTGGTGAGAGAACATATAAAATAATAACAAGCAATGAATTACAGATAGTAAATTTCAAGATATCCTGATTGATATTATCCTTCAAATCAAATTCAGTCACTTTATTACCTAGTTCCTTTGTTTTTGCATAAAGGGCATAAATGCATGTATTGTTTCTAAAATAGTCCATTCCATTCATAAGCATATACTTCACAGTAAAGCATAACATTGAGAACAAGAAATAGAAAATGACCATACAGAAAAAATAGAGGCCATAACTGATAGATGTAGCATAAGCTATATTATGTCTTGCAAGGGCACCTTGAAGTTCTCCCATCATCACAAGAGCACCTGTTACTCCTGATGCCCCTATAAAAATAAAACTAGTTAATCCAATAATGATAATAACAGTTAATAGCTTCCATTGTTTAATTGTGCGATATGGATTAATAACTTCTTCTACTTCTAATGAATTCATTAAAATATATATAAAGATAACTAAACCCAGAAGAAGAGCAACTCCTGAAAGGACTGCAATATCATATTCATCCACAAAATTACGTTCAATATATGTCATAGGCGATTCATACATTGTACAATAATAAGTCATTTCTATATCTTTAGGTAAATTAATACTTACCTGATTTAAATCTACATACGTATTATATACTTTAAGTAAAGATCTTTTTCCATCTTTTCCTTCTTCGAGCTTATATCCTGCATCAAGGTTACTAATAATATCACTTTCATCAAAAAGAGCTACAGTATCCGTGTAAAAATATTTCGAACGCGCACTAGATTTAAAAAATTCTTCATAGGCGACAGGATAATAAGATTTCTGATTCTTATAATACTGTCTTGTCTTTTCATTATATGCTTCATAGTGAAATCCATCATCATCCTGTTCCATATCTAAAACAGTTTTGAATATTTCATTCATCGTCGCAGTAGCTGCTTCTTGTGATTTTTCATCTAGCCCATTAAAATTTAAAGGCTTATAATCAGGATCTGTTTTTGATTCAACTGCCATTGTAAGAAACTGCAGCATATATTCATTCGTATTGTCTGCGACTCTTTTCTTATAACCATCCTGCTGTTTGACTGTGATATAAATCATACAGCTTGGACAAGCCAATAATAAGACAATTAAACCAATAATAAATATACGTCTTTTCTTCATTGTCATCACTCCATCTTCTCTATTTTATAACCTACGCCCCAAACAGCCTTTAAGTATTCAGGATGTTTAGGATTGGCTTCAATTTTTTCTCTAAGTCTTCTTACATGAACCATGATTGTTTCTGTATTAATGGCTGTTTCTTCCCAGATAGATTCATAGATTTCTTCTGCAGAATACACCTTACCAGGATAACTCATTAATAGTTCTAATATCTGGAATTCTTTCTTAGTGAGTCTAACAGAACGTCCATTCACAAAGACTTCTTTAGTTGCCTGGTCTAATACTAAACCTCCTACAATAAGTTGATTGTTTGGCTTTTGTATATTTCCCTTTAAATTTAAGATCTGTTCATAGCGTCTTAAATTAGAATTCACTCTTGCAATGAGTTCCATAGGTTCAAAAGGTTTAGTGATATAATCATCTGCCCCTAGATTAAGTCCTGTAATCTTATCAATATCTTCTGTTTTAGCTGTCAAGAAGATCACAGGGATATCTGATACTTCACGAAGCTTCATTGTCATAGTCAGCCCATCCATAACAGGCATCATAATATCTACAATAGCTAAATGGATATCGTTATGTTTAAGTGCTTCAAGCCCTTCTTTTCCATTCTCCGCTTCAATGACTTCATAATTCTGACTCTTTAAAAAGATCTTAACTGTTTCTCTAATACCTAACTCGTCTTCTACAAGTAATAGTGTGTGTTTCATTAACTTAACTCCCCTTCTTCATAATCAGCGAGTCAATGTACTTAAATAAGCGATAATACTGATCATAATAACAGGAAATAATAATGTGAACATAAATGTTTCAAACATATGTATCCCTCCTTCGCTTATAAGTATAGTGACTAAAAATAAAAAGATTCGTGATGAAATTCTTAAATAATTCTAAAGAAAAAACCTCCGGGGAGGTTTTATTTCTTCTTTTTCTTATGTCTTGTCTTTTTACGATAAGGATTGAGTTGTTGCTGATTCTTCATTGGTCTTTGTGTTGGCATACCAGTTGTAGGATCAATGTTACCTAGCTGCTTCATGACCTTACGTGACTGTTCAAACTGTTTTAATAGCTTATTCACTTCAGTCACAGACTGACCACAACCCTTGGCAATTCTTTCTTTACGTGATGAATTAATCATATCAGGATTTGCACGTTCTGCTTTAGTCATAGAATAGATGATTGATTCAGTCATCTTCATCTTAGCAGCGGCATCATCATCATTTAAATTAGGAATCTTAGGCATTCCTGGAATCATCTTCAATAAGCCAGATAAAGGACCCATCTTCTGGAGTTTCTTCATCTGATCAAGCATATCATCTAAACCAAAAGTACCGGCTTTCATCTTATTGAAAGCTTTCATACTTTCTTTTTCATCATAAACATCCTGTACCTTTTCTACAAGGGAAACAACATCCCCCATACCAAGGATACGATCTGCCATACGGTCAGGATAGAAATAATCGATTTCATCTAATTTTTCACCTGTACCGATATATTTGATAGGGACGTGAGTGACATGTCTAATAGAGAGAGCACCCCCACCACGTGCGTCACCATCTAACTTAGTTAAAACTGCACCAGTGATTCCTAGTCTTTCATTGAATGTTGAAGCAACATTCACGATTTCCTGACCAGCTAATGAGTCAACAACTAAAAGGATTTCATCAGGATGGGCAATTTCTTTAACATTAGCAAGCTCCTGCATCAACTTCTCATCAATTTGTAAACGACCAGCAGTATCGATGATTACTACATCGTTGTGATCATCACGCGCTTTAGCTAAAGCTTCAGTAACGATTGTTTCTACAGGTGTATCAGTGCCTTTAGAGAATACTGGAATATTAAGCTGTGCACCTAATGTCTTTAACTGATCAATGGCAGCAGGACGATAAATATCGCCAGCAACTAATAAAGGCTTCTTACCTTGTTTTTCAGTGATTAATTTAGCAATCTTACCAGCAGTTGTAGTTTTACCTGAACCCTGTAAACCAACCATCATGATGATTGTAGGATCTTTAGAGTAGTCTACAGTCACCATTTCTGTACCAAGTAATGATACTAATTCATCATGAACAATCTTGACAAGAACCTGTCCTGGTTTTAATGAACCAATAACGTTCTGACCGATTGCTTTTTCTTTTGTATTTGCAATAAACTCTTTAACTACCTGGTAGTTAACATCGGCTTCAAGTAAAGCCAAACGGATTTCACGAAGCATCTCCTCCATGTTTGCTTCAGTAAGAGTCGCTTGTCCTGTTACCTTTTTTAATGTCTCTTGGAGTCTATCTGATAAAGATTCAAAAGCCATAATTACCTCCCTAGATATTCTTCAGCATTTCAAGATATTCATCAATATCTTCATGCTTCTTATTCTTTTCTTCTTCAATCTTATTAATTAAATTAAGTCTCTTACGATGATTTTCAAGAATATGTAATTTAGATTCATACTTCTCTAAACTCATCACAGAACGCTTAATATTATCAAAAACAGCATTTTTAGAAACACTTAAGTCTTCAGCTATTTCTGATAAAGACAGATCTTCCTCATAGTAGAGAGAAAGATACTGCTTCTGTTTGTCTGTCAACAGTTCTCTATAACAATCCATCAAGAGGATGACTTGTTCTTTCTTTTTTAACTCTTCATCCATCATCTTACTCCATCAGATCATTACACAAACCATAAATATACTGTTCAAGATCAAATTCCTGTAAGTCATCAATCTTTTCACCTAAACCAATAAACTTAACAGGGATATTGAGCATATCCTTAATAGAAAGAATAATACCACCCTTAGCAGTACCATCCATTTTAGTAAGGACAATACCAGTAATATCTGTAATCTTAGAGAATTCTACAGCCTGTGAAATACCATTCTGACCTGTTGTTGCATCTACTACAAGTAATGTTTCCTGAGGTCCTTCTGGTACAACTCTCTTGATGATACGATTCATCTTTTCAAGTTCCTTCATTAAGTTTACTTTATTCTGTAAACGTCCTGCTGTATCACAGATGAGTACATCATAACCGCCTGCTTTTGCCTGTTCTAATGCATCAAAGATAACAGAAGATGGATCTCCTCCTTCTTTACCCTTAACACAAGGAATATTTAAACGGTTTGCCCATTCAGCAAGTTGTTCAATGGCACCAGCTCTAAATGTATCACCAGCAGCCACCATAACCTTCTTGCCTTCTTCATGCATAATCTTATTGGCAAGCTTAGCGATAGTAGTTGTTTTACCTGCACCATTAACACCAACCATCAAGATGACTGTTAAGTCATTTTCTGCATAGTTGATCTTAGTTGTCATATATGAGTCATTGGCATAGATGACAAACATCTTATCAACGATAATATCATTAATCGCATGAGGATCCTTGATATTTTCAAGACGTACTTCTTTCTTGATTTCATCTACAATCTTCATAACCATGTTGACACCAACATCGCTCATGATCAGGATATTTTCTAACTCATCAAAATATTCATCGTTGATTTCACGATATCTTGCGGCTAACGCATTAATTTTAGATGAGAAAGAAGCAGATGATTTATCAAGACCAGCAACATACTTCTCATTCTGTTTTGTAGATTTACCTACAAATGTTTCTTTAATCTTCTGAAAAAATCCCATAATGCATCCTCCTAACTGCTTGCATATTCAGTGGCATCCTTAAGCTTAACACTGACAAGCTTAGTGACACCTTTTTCCTGCATTGTAGCCCCATATAATAGGTCACATTCAGCCATAGTTCCTTCACGATGTGTAACAACAATAAATTGTGTCTGATCTGAGAAACTACGTAAATACTTCGCAAAACGCTCTACATTCGCAATATCAAGTGCAGCTTCTACTTCATCGAGAATACATAAAGGAGATGGCTTCACACTGATCATCGCAAATAAGCAGCTTAATGCGATTAATGCGTTTTCTCCTCCTGAGAAAGAATGCAGTTTTGCAGCCTTTCCAGGTGGCTGTGCTTCAATATCAATACCTGTTTCTAGAATATTATCTGGATCAGTATATTTAAGTGAAGCATGTCCTCCGCCAAATAAATAACGGAATACATCGTTGAATGCCTTATTAATGGCTTCAAATGAAGTGCTGAACTTCTCAACCATAATAGCATCCATATCTTTAATAGCTTTTAATAAGCTATCCTGTGCTTCTAATAATTGTGAACGCTGTGTACTTAGTGTTTCATAACGTGTACTTACATCATTGTATTGTTCAATGGATTCTACATTGACATGTCCTAGTGACGCAATACGCTGTCTTAAATCACGTACTTTATCCTTAGCCTTATCAATATCAATGGACATATCGGCTTTTTCCTGCGCATGTTCAAAAGTCATTGCATATGCATCATTAAGTCTTAATAAGTAGTTCTGAATCTCTGTTTCTAAACGAGACTTTGCGACCTTCTTATCCGTACTCTGACTTTCTACATCTTTTAAAGCAGCACGATGTTCACGTAAACGACGAGACACTTCTTCGTTTTCATTCACATAACCCATACGGATTGTACGTTTTGCCTGAATTGTTTCTTTTAATTCATCACGACGTCTTTTTGCATCATTTAAACGATCAAGTAATTCATTGTTTTGAGTGCCTTTGATAACTTCATCAAGTTCGACACTCTGGTGTGTTAAGTTTTCATAATCAGCCTTAGCGACTTCATATTCATTCTTCTTATTTGTAACAACAAGTTCAAGTTTTGCGAGAGACATCTGTTTCTGCATAAAGAGCTGTCCAATTTCTCTTCCCTCATTTTCTAATGTATGAAGATCGGACTTCATCTTATTAAGATCTTTTTCTTGTTGATCTAATGTACGAGACACACGTTCTAATTCTCTTTTAGACATCATCGAATTATTTGTATGCTTATTTGCCCCACCAGTTAAAGAACCACCTACATTGATGATATCTCCTTCAAGGGTGACAACACGATAACGATGATAAATAGATTTTGCGATTTCTGTCGCATGATCTAAATGATCAGCTACAATTGTATTACCTAACTGGTTTAATACAACATCACTAATAGACTTATCATAAGTCACAAAATCACTCATTACACCTAAATATCCAAGAGACTGTTCAGCAAGCATCTTTGCTTCATCTCTTAATAATCTAGGTTTCATTGTATCAATAGGTAGGAATGTCGCACGTCCTGCCTTATTCTTTCTCAAGAAATAAATAGCTTCTTTTGCCTGATCATTTGTACGAGTGACAATAAATTGCACTGCCCCACCTAGCGCTGTAGCAAGTGCTGTTTCATAGGTTTCTTCTGTTTCAATCAGATCACCTAAAGTACCACAAATACCAGATAAAGAATTTTTCGCACCTAAAATAGTACGTACACCATAGCTGTAGCCACTCTTATTCTCAATAATATCAGTCAATCTTGTCTTCTCAGTACGAGAATTATGAATGTCAATATTCTTCTTTTCAATAAGAGAGCGAAGATTAGCCTGCTGCTTCTTATTTAAAGAATCTTTCTGTGCCAAATCATTCTTTTCTTTCTTGACATCATTATAACGCTTCACTCTATCGTTATAATCTATAATTGCATCTTGAAGAATAGACTTCATACTTGCTTTCTTTTGTTCTATATCTTCCTGGCTTGTTGTTTCTAATATATGCTTACGATTGGCATCAATTTCAACCTTCTGTGTTTCAAGGCTACTGACTTCATTCATTGCCTCTAATAGCTTTTCCTGAAGTTCATTGACTTCCTGGTCAAGAGCATACATCTTCTTTTCAAGTTCTTCACTCTGCTTTTCATCAAGAATAACAGCACCATCATTGGTAATACGTTCATTTTCTAGGTCTTCTAACTCTTTATTTAAAGTCTTTAATTCTTCAGAAAGAGTACTGATTTCCTTTACTAGCACTGAAACTTCTACTTCCTGTAGTTCTTCCTTGAACTCTAAATATGTTTCAGCCTTTTCTTTTTGTCTTTTCAATGGTCCTATCTGTCGTTCTAATTCACTACAGATATCCTGAACACGGTCTAGATTGTCTGTTGTACGTTCAAGTTTTCTGACTGTTTCAATCTTACGCTTCTTATATTTTGCAACACCTGCTGCTTCTTCAAACATCGCACGTCGATCTTCTGGTTTGCTTTTCACAAACTCATTGATATTATTCTGAGAAATAATAGATAAAGAATCTCTTCCTAAACCTGTATCCATAATTAAATCAGTAATATCCTTTAAACGGCACTGTTCTCTATTTAATAAGAATTCTGAATCACCTGTACGATAAAGACGACGTGTGATTTCTATTTCATTAGAATTAAAATCAAGAAAATGATCTTCGTTATTAAAGACAAGTGTCACTTCTGCTTCACCCTGTGCTTTACGATCTTCACTTCCAGAGAAAATGACATCCGTCATTGTTTCTCCACGCATTGCCTTTGCAGACTTTTCTCCTAGTACCCAGCGAATGGCATCAGTAATATTTGATTTACCACATCCATTAGGCCCTACTATTCCAGTAATACCTGGCATGAATTCAACTACACTTTTATCCGCGAAGGATTTAAAGCCATGAAGTTCAATTCGTTTTAAATACATGTTATTCCTCTCTAATCTAAAATAACTTTGCCGTCTTCAAAGCCCTTTACGATTGCAAGAGACTGTACTTTATATCCAGCTTCTTCAATTCTATGTCTTCCCTGCTGGAATCCTTTTTCAACGACAATACCAATACCTTCTACTGTTGCACCTGCCTGATTACATAAGTCAATCATGCCCATAACAGCTTCCCCATTGGCTAAGAAATCATCCACGATTAATACATGGTCTTCTGGACTTAAGTATTTCTTAGAAATCTGTCCAATATAGTCTTTATTCTTAGTATAAGAATGAATTTCTGTAGTATAGAAATCATTGTCAGTGATTGAAGAAGAACCCTTCTTAGTAAATACTACATGACAATTATTGAATTTCTGTGCAACGACAACAGCTAAACCAATACCGCTTGCTTCAATAGTAACAATCTTGTTGATTGGTTTATTGTTATATCTTTCATAGAATGCATCTGCAATCTTATTAAATAACTCTACATCAATCTGATGATTTAAAAAACTATCTACTCTTAATACATTTTCATTAATAACATATCCGTCTTCTAAAATCTTCTTCTTTAACTCTTCCATCTTCACTAATCCTTTTTCTTTTTTGTGAGTCCTGTAAACATCTCATATGGGATATAAACAGTAAATACAGAACCAACATCTTCTTGTGATTCTACATCTATTTTATAGTGATGTAAATCAATAATCCTTTTTACTATAGATAAACCAAGTCCATTTCCTTCAATTGTACGTGATTTATCCTGTCTATAGAATCTTTCAAAGATATGAGAAATAGCATCCTGGCTCATTCCCACACCTGTATCTTCAAATCTTACCTGTAGTTCAGTGGCTGTTCTTCTTACTTCTACTGTTACTACACCATGCTCATTCGTATACTTGATTGCATTACTTAATAAATTGATCCAGACCTGCTCCATACGGCTTTCATCCGCTTCAATGATGAATTCCTTTTTAGGATGAATGAATTCTATTTCGATATCCTTACTTAAAGCCGCATTATCTTCCATCTCAATAACACGATTAAGCTGTTCAATAAGTGGGAATTCACTCTTATCTAATGATGTATCTTCACCATCTAATAATGTTAATTGAAGCATATTCTTAGATAGATGAGACAAACGATTTGAATTGAACAATATAATATCAGCATATTTCTGTCTTTGTTCATCTGTCAGATTCTCATTCTTTAATATTGTCGCAAATCCACTAATAGCCGTTAAAGGTGTTTGGAACTCATGAGATACATCCGATATAAATTGTTGGCGGATTGTTTCCTGCTTAGCGAGTCTTACTGCCATTTGATTGAAGGAAGCATACAATGAGGATATTTCATCTTTTCCTTCATAATTGACACGCACCTTATAATTCCCTTTTGCAAGCTCATCAGTGACCTTTGTGAGACGTGAGATTGGTTTCACAATAATATCTGCAACAATCAGGAAGACAATACTTCCTGTCATCATAAAGATAATAGCTGCACTTGTATAAGACTTCATAAAGATATCTTTTGTAGCAGAAAAATCCTTCTGAACTGTAATCACATATGTCTGATTATCAATTTTAAATGCTTTCGCATATTGCGAAATGATTCCTTCACTACGTAATGACTTATCTTTTGAAGTCGCAAGTGTTTTTAATTCATCATCTTTAAGTATAAGTTTCTTATTAACATGTCCAAAGCTTTTTGTCTGTCCTTCACATGTGACAGTAAAAGACATTTCTGATGTTTCTGAATAATCCGCTAAAATCTTATCCTGATCCTTATCATCAATTAACTTGATCAAATCTGCAATATGATCGGAAGAATGTTCTAACTCTTCTAATGCCAGTTGATCAGAGTCATGATTATAAGATCTGATTGTAAAGAAACAACAGATTGAAAAGCTTAATAAAGATGTTAATAAAAAGCCAATTATAAGTTTACTATAAATAGACTTCATTACTCAACCTCTATTTTATAACCTAAGCCACGTACTGTCACAACTTTGAATCCTGGGAGATGCCCAAGATTCTCACGAATACGCTTAATGTGAACATCTACTGTACGATCAAAACCGTCATAATCCATTCCCCAGATTTTTTCAATAAGCTGTTCTCTTGTGAAAATCTGATTTGGATTCTTTGCGAGTTCAAATGCCAATTCAAACTGTTTTAAAGGAAGATGGATAATCTGATCCTGATAACGTACTTCATATTTATCACCATCAAAGATGACGTCACCAATCTTCACTACATTTGAAGAATTAATACTATATCGTTTTAAGATTGTTTTAACACGTGCCATTAATTCATCTGGGTCAAAAGGTTTTGTAACATAGTCATCAATACCTAAAGAGAACCCTCTTAATTTATCTTTTGATTGTGATTTAGCTGTCAACATAATGACTGGAAATTCACGATATTGTCTCATCTGTTCAACAAGTTCAAAACCATCCATTCCAGGCATCATGATATCTACAACAGCCAAATCAATATATTGGTTTTCTACTATATCCAATGCTTCTTCAGCATTAGCTGCTTCAATTGTATCAAAACCTGCTTTATCAAGATAGAAACGCACTAATTCTCTAATATGCATTTCATCATCTACAACCATGATTTTAGATTTCATCTTATTTCACCTCATTTTTTCTCATTATATCATACTTATTGCATCATGAAGAGATGAAAGTAAGTCCTCAAGCTGATCTAGACTCGAAAGTGTTGCACCTGAAGCAAGGGCATGTCCTCCCCCACCAAACTTAGCAGCCACTTCATTAATAATCGCATTTCTAGAACGAATAGAGACACGATAGACATTATCTTTCGTATTTTCTGTAATAGCACACCAGACTTCAAATTCCTTGACATTTGCAAGTGTATTGACGTAGCTAGAGCCTTCTTCACGACTAATACCTAATTCTTTAAGGTCTTCATCCTTCAATATATAGTAAGCCACTTTATCATTGACTTGATAATTGTTCAAGATAAACTGTGTGACTTTTAAATCTTTTTCTTCTCTTAAATACATTGTTTGATAGATTTCTTCAATATTAATACCTGATTCTAATAAGTAAGATGCTGCCCTGAATGTACGGGCATCTGTAGAGCGATACATAAATCTATTTGTATCACCAATAATACCCATATATAAAGCACGTGCACCTTGTTCATTTAAAGAATAAGCATCCCTTACTTCTTCTAATAATAGAGAAACAATCTGAGAAGCACTTGATGCAGTGGCATCTTCAACATTGATATCTCCATAAGAATCTACGACGATATGATGATCAATCTTAATGATCTTCTCACATACTGAAATATCACCATCAATACGTTCACGATTAGCTGTATCAATCACAATACCTAGAGTAGGAAGTTCTTTTTCTTCATCTATAGGGGCATTGAATTTTTCCCATAAAACATTCTCAAAGTTCCCTTTTAACACAACATTGATTTTTGGAAAGTTTTCTTTCAAGAAACAATACATACCTACAGTAGAACCAAAAGCGTCATAATCAGGATTAATATGACGATATAAGAATACTTGTTTATATTGTTTTAATAAATTAATTATTTTATCCATAATTTAACCCACCTTTTCCCCCATTTTAACATATTTTCATAGAAATAAAAAAGACAGAAATCAATATATGACTTCTGTCTGTCATTTTATCCTAAATGCAATAGTTTCATAGTATCTCTAGCGATTTCTACTTCTTCGTTTGTAGGGATTACAAAGACATCAATCTTAGAGAACGGATGAGAGATTAATCTATTTTCGTCTGAACGAATCTCATTTGATTCTTCATTTAAGAATACGCCTAGTGCACGAGAACAATCATCGATAATCAAACGTCTTAAGTAAGCAGCGTTTTCACCTACACCTGCAGTGAAGGCAATTGCATCTAAGCCACCTAATTCTACGAAATACTGACCAATATATTTAGAAACAATACGTGAATATAATAAACCAGTTAATAATGCACGTTCATCACCTTCATTGAATAAAGCATTTTCAATATCACGTGAATCTGAAGAAATACCTGAAATACCAAGCATTCCTGATTTCTTATTATAGATATCTAATACTTCATCAGGTGTTTTATTTAATTTCTTACATAAGTAAGGCATGATAGATGGATCAATTGTACCACATCTAGAGCCCATCATTACACCTGCTAGTGGTGTGAATCCCATTGATGTATCAATACACTTACCATCTAATACTGCAGAAAGTGATGCGCCATTACCTAAATGACATACGATGATACGTGAATGTTTTGGATTACCTAATTCTTTAATAACCTGTTCAGAAACATATTTATGACTTGTACCATGTGCACCATATTTTCTGATTTTATAGTCTGTGTAATATTCTAATGGTAATGGATATAAATATCTTTCTCTATCCAATGTCTGATGGAATGCTGTATCAAATACGAATACATGTCCTACTCCTGGAAGAGCTTCTTTGAATGCGCGATATCCTACTAAGTGTGCAGGGTTATGTAGTGGTGCTAATTCACATAACTCTTCTACCTTACTTACTACGTCTTCATTTACAACAGCACTAGAATCAAAGTATTCACCACCATGTACAATACGATGTCCTACTCCTTCAATTTCTTCTAGCTTTTCAACAATTTTTTCCTTAACTAATGCTTCTAACACTAAAGAAACAGCGACCTTATGGTCTGGAATAGGTAATTTTTCTGTTTTCTTCTGTCCATTATGTTTAATAGTAAAAATTCCTTCTTCTAGTCCAATTCTTTCCACAATACCTGAGCAGATTACTAGTTCTGAAGGCATCTCTAATAACTGGAATTTTAATGATGAACTACCAGCGTTTACCGCCATGATTTTAGCCATACTATAACCTCCTTAAAATCATATAATTTAATTTTACTAAAATAAGATATAAAACACAACAAAAATATTGTAAGCGTTGACACAAAAATATTGTAAGCGTTGACATTTATTTCAGGATTTATTTCAGGTTTATTTCAGGACTTATTTCGGTTCTATCTATGGAGGAAATTAATCGTACTCCTGCAATACTTTTAACTAGAACTATAGACAAAGACCACTGCATCAGATTCCAGAGTAAATACTATTTTCCAGTAACTGAAAGCGGTGACAGAAGATACTTTACAAGAAAGACTGACTGCATGGTCATTGAGTCATTTGATCGACAGTTTCTGGCAAATATCGCTGATAAGCTTTATCTAATGGAAGAAGTACCCAAACATGAACTAGTATCAAAGGAATTTGATGCTCCTAAGGAAGCACCTAAGAAAGAAAAGAAAAAGTATATTCCTCCAATGAATCATCCATGGAGAAAAGACAGCTTTGCGAATTATGCTGCAAAACAAAAGCACCGTTGTGGTGCTCATGTTTGATTATCATTAAAATTTAGGAAACACCTAATTATTTTAAATTACCTTTATTACTCGTTACAGTCCCCTTTTTCATTGTTTTCTGCATAAGTTCTTTCTATTATAACTATTTCATTTCAAAAAGTATTATCAACAATATTGTTAAACCAATATGTAATCCAAACCAACCAAACCAAGCTATTCCAAATGTACTAGATAACCACACACAAACAAAATATCCTATAACAGCGACTACAGGTGTATATTTCCATTCTTTATATACAAGATAACTTAAAAACAAATAAAATAATGTAATAAAAATATTTGCATAATCATCATCAATATTGCTTAGTAACACTGAAAAATTAATAATATTAAATATTAAAAGTACAAAAGATAATAATAATCGTCTGATTTTCAACATATAAGTTTACTCCCTTTACCAAAATAATTGCGGATATATTGCTCTGCTTTGTGTGTCATCTATAATTTCAATTGCTTTTATATCTGAAAATGTATTTTTTATCTGTATTAAATTCTCATAAGTGTTTTTCTTATCAGTTTCCACAAAGTAAATTGATAAAATTCCATTTTTAAAATAATATTCATAATTTAAGCATATATCAGTATTATTAATATATTCAATTTCAATTACGTCAGTGATTTCTACACTCTTAATATCTATTTTGTTTATATTCACTTTATCTTGAGAGCATCCTGTACATAGCAAACAGATTAAGATTATTAATATTATTTTTAATTTAATAATGTGATACTGATGATGATGAGCAAGATGTAAAATCTGCATCGTTTACTCCTATATGATATGTACATTTACTTTTAATTTGATTAGATAATTTTGAAGGTGTATTAGCATTTGAATTAATGGTTAGTTTTATGTTACTCACAGAGTTCCATGTTTTTGTAGCAAAATGCGTACAATTATTTGCAGGTGCCCAAGTTTTTCCGTACGAATTTATTACAGAATTCAACCTAGAATAAGCAATAGGACTAAAAGTTTGTTTTGCATAGGTGACTTGTAAAGAATTATTTACATAACCAGATCGTTTGTTTCTTTCATAATTATACCATACTCCATTATATCCAGTTATAAAAGAAGGCCATGTTCCTATTGAACAAAATTGATTTGAAGATAAAGATTTTGTTCCATATGATCTTGTCTTCTGATAGTTTCTTACTGTGATCCATGCATGTCCTTGTAATCCTAGCGAGGTTAGAGAACTATTTCCTGATGTCGAAGAATAAATCGTTAATACTCCGGCTACTTGGTCATCTAATCCATATGCTCAGCATAACTCATTTCAGATAAATCTATCATGTCATTTTCTATTAACTCACGTAAAGTTGGATATTTAGGTTCTAACGCTTCAATATGATTAGGAAAAACCATAGCAAATGTGATAGCAATACAAATAAATGATCACAATTTAATTTTTCTATTCATTTAAAATCCTCCCTTTTTAAAATTATTCGCTAAGTTCAAGAAAAATGTTGCTACTAGATCATCAAATTTAGCTTAACATCAGATTTTCTACTTCATATGAAACTGGAAAAGTAAACATTGAAGAGAAATGGCATCTGTGATTCTTAGAATGATTGTGGACACAGAAATCTTCAGTATCAAAATGATAAGAGCTATACCTATGCCCACTTCAATTAAGGAAGCATATTACAAGTATTGTTATGGGATTTTTTTGAATAAGTTAACGTAAAGCAACAATTTACTTAAAAAATCGAAATTATTTAATAAATTTATTATGATTGAAAAAATGCTTTATACCTCCTCTCTTTTAAATATGCTTTTATTATTAATCAATCATATTTATATTTCTAATCTTATTATAATTTTTTTGGGGAAAATGAATAGTGCTTTTGTATATAATGCACATATTTTGATGATGAATTCATAATGCCTAAAGTGGAATTTAACTTTTCACTTTAGTTTTATGATTTTTATGCAAAAAGTGCTTGCATACCCTAAATCTATATGGTATATTAAGTAGGCAGTCCGATGCAGACATACTCAAGAGGCTGAAGAGGCTCCCCTGCTAAGGGAGTAGGTGGGGTAACCTGCGCGAGGGTTCAAATCCCTCTGTCTGCGCCATTGCAAATGGTCTGGTAGTTCAGTTGGTTTAGAATGCCGCCCTGTCACGGCGGAGGTCGCGGGTTCGAGCCCCGTCCAGACCGCCATTTGTAATTTAACACTTCTTCGGAAGTGTTTTTTATTTATATATACTTTAAATGCCAGACATTGTCTGGCATTTTTGAGTAACTAAATATACTTGGGGTTTACTCAAGCTTTGAAAAAGCCAGGGGTGTGATTAAAATGGTACCCATAAGGAGGACAACAACCTGACAGTTGTGATACCCCTCCTGTGGGTATCATTTTTTGTTTTGTTGTTTAAATTCTACTATGTCAAAATCAAAAAAATTCACTGATGAAGAAATTAAGTTATTATCTAACTCACCATACGTCAAGAACGTTAAACAAAACAGACTGATAT
>NZ_JACRWG010000010.1:0-46844 GCF_014306455.1 Catenibacterium faecis | reverse complement strand
AGATAATCTGCATAGATGACTTCTGATTATATCTATATCATTATTGCTTAATGATGCAAAGCCAAAATCATCCATCTTAGTGAATATAACAGTGCCATTAAAATAACCGTCAGCATCATTTGGAAAAGATCTGTAAACAATAGTATGCTTAGTATCATATACACTTAAATCCTTTACAAGAACATAGACTGATGGATCATCATCAAATATATAATCACGGTAGTCAAATACACCAAGTTCATTTCTTATAACTTCCTTCATTCTATCTGTTTCCAATACACATAAAACTCCATCTTTAATAATTACATATTTATATAGTTTACACATAAAAATATCCTCCTGGTTAATTTACACCTAGAGGATATCTTTATTTCTAATCATTTTTAAGCGCCTTTTTATTTAATGTCCTTGACACGGGGTCCACATTAATATGTTCACAATCCTTTTTCTTTTCTAAATTATTCCTCTAATCTTATCTGCAGTAGCATTATCTGTATAATTATCTAAATACTTCTTGCACCTATCAAAATCTTCTCGTCTCATATTCGTTAAGTCACGAAGTCTCCTCCAAGATATGTAAACGCTATCATTCTGGAATTTTTCATAATAGAAGACTATCTCCCTTGCCCAATACTCCTCGATACTTTCACTAGCGTATGTTCTTACTAATTCCTTACATTTTGGCAAATAATTTAGACGCTTATCGGGCCAGTTCATCGCCTTAGTAATCGCATTTATAGTAACTCGTTTAGGCCTTTCACCATTACCAGTATATATTTTTTCGCATAATTCTTTAACAAACGGAAGCATTTCTTCATCCATTTTATCCCAATCTTGTTTTGTCATTCCTTTTCGCACTGCATGATTATGTGGTGCTTTTTCCTTAATTCGATTTGCTTTAAGTGCTGTCGAAGGACATGATCCTACCTTTTTGGCGATGCGATGACAGCCAAGGCCTTCTTTATACAATTGATTTACTTTTTCGTTAAAGCGTTCTGTTTGAGATTTTTCAGATAACTTAGGATTCACAATTTCATTAATTGGAATATTTAAGAAGAAACATAACTTGCAAATATCTATAAAATTATTATTGTCGCCCGTAAACAGTTTTGCGACTTGATGCAAGTATCCAATCCCTTCACATCCAAACTCGCTATAAAATTCTTTTATGTCACTATATAGTTTACTTGTAAATTTACGTTTTCCGCGTGCTGTGATGTATTCCGTTCCTTCTAATTTTGAGATAAGCCATTCTGACATAGAAGGTTGCTCTGTTGGTATAGGAGACTGTATTATCTTTACAACATAATCTGTAAATTGTTTTTCTTTATCAGATGCATAATTAACTGATGAATCTACTACAATATCGTCTGCGACCCACAACCTTGGAGAAGACTTAGAATTTATTTCTATATCACTATCATGGAGGTAGCATCCGTGTGTACCGCAAACATTTATTCCACGTATTTGATGTGATCTATGCCAATATGCTTCTCCAAACTCATTCCTATCTTTTTCAAAACATAACGAGCAGTATCTAAGATATCTTGACCCACTCTTATTTTTCGGAAATATTAATGCAGAATGAATATCGCCTTCACCAGTTAACATAACTTGTGCTGCTAGATTCCTGCGTTCTACTGTTTCAAATTTTGCATATTGAAGAAACATCGTGTTCTGTAAAAGTATGTTTTTCAAACCATATACCTGTTCTAAAAAATTCTTTGTGTCTGAATTTAAGGATTGTAAGCCAAATTCCATATCTATTCTGCTTGTTTTGGTCTTACATAAGTCTTCAATAGCTAAAATATAAGATGGATATATATGTGCAAAATATCTGCTTACAACCGAATAAAATAGTTCGTCAGGATATAATCCAGGAAAGTATGAAATCATACAACTACCTCCTCGACATTAAAGTACTTCTTGTATGTTTCTATTGCATTCAAATCTTTATTTTTGATAATTCCAGCTATTTTTGCAACAGTCACATCAGTAGCAGTTACCTTTGTTTCGATTTGTTCTGGAACTGTAATGCTACTTGTCGGCTTAGAAGAAGTTTTCTTTCTATTTGATTTTCTTTGTTCAATATATCCGTGGAGCATTTGCATTCGCTGGTTGTATGCTTTTGTTAGCGAAGTAATATCTAGGCACTCGTTACCATCCATAATACTTAGCTCTTGCGCATCGTGAATCAACGCAGTTAAATTGGCTATATTACCTGCTGAATGTTCATACAGCCATACATATATTCCTTCGGTTATTTCCGATGGATTTTTTGTATATTGCCTATAGAATAATTCTTTACATAACTCTTTAAACTTTATGTCATAATCCATGTTGCGATATTGAAGTCCAGTTGTTCTTCGCGCCATCTGAGGCGCTTGATCAAAATAATCAAGACACTCTTCTGTTCCAACCATCATCACAGATATTCCTGACGCATTGATTAACTGAAGAATCATTTTGTATAATGTAGTTCCAGCTCGGTGTTGTACCAAAAACTGTATTTCATCTAGAACAAGCGTACCAATATACAGATGCGCCACCTGACAAACCATACCAAGAATTTGTTGGGCATTAACATTGGATTTGCATGCAGCCTTATAGTAATCGGTATCCAATTCATTATCTATAGAAAGTAGAATCTGCAATAACAACCCTCTGTAATTTGCATCGAACGGAGTACTCACTATCAACGCTGGAATAATCTTTCTATAAGGTTTCATTTGCATAATCGTACATCCTAGCATCTCGACAGCTCGTTGCACAGATGTTGTTTTTCCGCACCCAGAAGGACCGATAACTGTACACGACGATGCTCCAGTAATAATACCTCTATACTCTTTATTAGAAGTCATTGCTCGATGATTCGCGTTAAGCTGTCTTGTAGCGTCAACTGTTCCTTTTTGCTGCAGTGACATAACTGTCATCATATAGAGTTTATGATAGATTTCTAAAGATAAATTTTGAGGTACAAATACTTTGTATATATCCATCAATTTCAGAAGACGTGTGCCTGCATCGAGACCTCTTACTGATTCGTCGTAATCAGGTAAAACCTGTAACATATTTTTCAAATCTTCACCAAATAACATTTTAGGTAATAATCCACTGTAATCACTCATTATTGTTCACCTCGCTCATCAAATCTCTATGCCTTTGAGTTCTGGCTTTTTGCCGTCTCTTAGTTACACCTCTAATGTCTGTATTATCAGACTTTGCTGCTTGTGCTGCTATTGTTGTAATCTTTTGAGAAAGTTCTACTTTTGCCGCTAATGTATCCTCTCGAAAGCCCGCAACATATTGTCTCTGTTTCTTTTTTTGAGTATGTACTTCATTAACCGACATCCCTTGATATTTCTTCTCGATTAAAGTGAATTTTGTATAAGTTCCTTCTTCAAACATCCACACTTTACTTGCATCATCAGGATTGAAAGCTACGGTACACTTTCCACCGTTTAGATACTCTTCTGTAAATCCGTCTGCGTCATAGCGCATCTTATTAACCACTAATCCTTTTCTCGTAAAACGACCTTCCGTACGTGGTAACAAAGTTAGAACTAATTGTTCTTTACTAATTGATAGCAAATTACTATTCCCATACTCAGTTTGATAATTCCAGATACCTGCTAGAGTAGGAACAATCCCATCAGTTATCATATCTTCTGTATATGGGAAGTTTTCAAGAACTCGATTATTATAATAGATAATGGTATGAATTATGATTTTTTCAAATTGTTCTATGGTAAGGCAACTCTCTAATCTATAATCAACGCATCCACGCTTTTGAAAGTCGGGTTCTATAATTCCCTTTCCACGGAGGTATGGCTTAAAACCATCTTGCACTAAATCAAATAATTTCTCCACAGGACCTTTCATATTCGCCGAAAAACTCGGCAACGATATCACCTGACATCCCAATTCTGAAATCTGCTCAAAATTGTAAGATATGTACTCGGATCCTCGATCTGTAACTAATACTCCAGGAAGCTTATCGCATGGCCATTGCTTCTTTTCAATCTTTATACCAAATTGTTTGCACCATTTGACCTTATCTTCGATTACGTTTAACATCATTTCACGAACGCTGTAAACACCACCTTCCCATAATAAGGAATAGCCGCAACATAATCCTGAATATGCATCTACACATGCAACAAGGAGAGGTCTACCAACAAGCTTTCCTGAAGAATCAACAAGATACAAGTCACACACCGTACCATCCAGCATTCCAGTTCCAATTGTAGGAGCAAAATCTTGTATACTTTCACCAAGGAGTGGTCTATGGTTCAGTTGATATTCTTTTATGCCTTCGCGAGAGATCAGCTCGGTTTGCTTTTTTCTCGTTTTATTAAAGAAATAGCGGAACTGGTGGATACTGGGATGTTCCTCTTTCAACTTACCACTTTCATCAGTGTACTTTTCTTTTAGCATCATAACGTAGCAATCAGAAAGCTTATTCTTATGCCTAGTGTAATAGAATTTATTCAAGGACCATCTCATTATTTTTTCGTCATCTGTCATTGGTCTATTCTTTTTTCTAGACTTTGGCACAAGACTTGATATATTATCTGTCACCAAATAATTACACAGGTATGTAGTTAATGTTCTTCTACTGATTCCATAAGTATCAACCGCCATTGCTATTGCTCGATTTCTTAGTGAATCATCATTCATGAAAGCAAGTACACCAGCAATCATCGTGTAACGTTCGTGTGCCTGTTTGAAGGCTATACCTGTGAGTTCCTCTTCGATAAGTTCAATTTCTAGAATTTCAAAAGCTTCTTCTCTATTAATAATGACGCCATCGGCTAATTCAGCTTCCAACCTCCACACAGGCATATTTTTTGTATTACAGTTAAGTACCAAATAATTATCCTTATCTACCGCAAGTATTCGATAGATGATATCATTTACTTTTAAATAATCATTTTTCTTCATGATCAGGCACCTCCTTATCTACCACAATTCCCCAATCTTCGATTCCTCGCTTTCGCCAATAATCCAATGACACATCAAGCAGTTTTACCGTCTTTGGCTTTGTAATATATTTCCGCTCCACACATTCCCTTATCATGTACGAACCATCCTTTTTCTTACAAAGAAAATCTGTCGTATACGCTTCTGTATCAAGACCTTCAAGAAGAACGTTGCAATTTATCTCTACAACCTGCTCATTCTCCACAAGCTTATCAGCGTACACCGATTGTATTTTGCTATAGAACCTGCATACTCCTTCTGCCTTGTCAATCGTCCTGCGTTCACAACGCCCTTTGTAATTTTTCTTTATCACAATAAACCATCCTTTCTGCGTTTCCCAAAAACGCCCCAAAACCTTCCCGAAAGCGTTCCCAAAAACATCTTTTTGGGGAATGAATTCGGGTAAAACAATACAATATCATAGATTTTCCTTGTAAAATGGGGCTTTTCAGTGTTTTGGGTTTCCCAAATTTCTTCCCAAATCCCCAAAAACAAATTATCTCTATAATCATTCGTAACCAATTCCCCGCTATTTTTGCAATTATCTCCCCGTAGCTCCAAGTTTTTTTATTATAAAAAACTCTCTCTTTTTCTTTTTTATTTTCATTTTTAAAACATGAAAAATAGCTAGAAAATAATATGCTTTAACTAACGGAAAACCGCTTAAATACAAGGTTTTTAATGATAATATCTTTAATTTTACCAAACAAAAAGACCATGCATTTTTCAACGCAAGGTCTCATTTTTTATTTCTTATTTAGTTTTCTAAGTAGTTCTTAGATCAGTTCCCATGGAAAATGTAAATTACAAATTCGCGGGGATTGATGTGGGATTCTACACTACTAGTTATTCAAATTCAATAGTTCCAGGTGGCTTAGATGTAATATCATACATTACTCTATTCACACCACGAACTTCATTGATGATTCTATTCATAGTCTTATTTAATACTTCATAAGGGATTTCAGCTGCTTCTGCAGTCATGAAATCAATAGTATTAACAGCTCTTAATGCAACAGCATAGTCATAAGTTCTTTCATCACCCATAACACCTACTGACTGCATATTAGTTAATGCTGCAAAATACTGACCGATAGAACGATCTAATCCAGCATTCGCAATTTCTTCTCTATAAATCGCATCTGCATCCTGTACCATACGTACCTTTTCTGCAGTAACTTCACCAATGATTCTAATACCAAGACCTGGTCCTGGGAATGGCTGTCTGAATACTAAATATTCTGGAATACCAAGTTCAAGACCAACTTTTCTTACTTCATCTTTGAATAAGTCTCTTAATGGTTCAATGATTTCTTTGAAATCAACACAATCAGGTAATCCACCAACATTATGGTGAGACTTGATGACTGCAGATTCTCCTCCAAGACCGCTTTCTACAACGTCTGGATAAATAGTACCCTGTACTAAGAAATCAACGGCACCAATCTTCTTTGCTTCTTCTTCAAAGACTCTGATGAATTCTTCACCGATGATTTTTCTCTTGCTTTCAGGTTCAGTTACACCCTTAAGCTTAGAATAATATCTTTCCTGTGCATTCACTCTGATAAAGTTTAAGTCATAGCAGCCATCTTTACCAAATACAGCTTCAACTTCATCACCTTCGTTTTTACGAAGTAGACCATGGTCTACAAATACACAAGTTAACTGATTTCCGATAGCCTTAGATAATAAGACTGCTGCAACAGAAGAGTCAACACCTCCAGATAAAGCACATAATACTTTACCATCGCCAACTTTTTCTCTGATTGCTTTAATAGATTCTTCTACGAAAGAATCCATCTTCCAGTCACCAGCACATCCACATACATCGATTACGAAGTTTCTTAACATCTTCTTACCTTCTGCTGTATGTAATACTTCTGGATGGAACTGAATACCATAAAGGTTCTTTTCTCTGTTTTCACATGCTGCAACTGGACATTCATCAGAATGTGCTACAGATTTGAAACCAGGAGCTAAAGCTGAAATATAGTCATTATGACTCATCCAGCATACTGTCTTTTCAGATACATTTGAGAATAATGGTGAAGTTGTATCAACAACGATTTCTGTCTTACCATATTCTCTAGTAGGTGCAGCTTCTACATTTCCACCTAATACATACTGCATTAGCTGAGCACCATAACATAAGCCAAGTACAGGAACACCACATTCGAAAAGTTCTTTTTCGCATGTTGCAGCTCCTTCTTCATAGCAGCTATTAGGTCCACCTGTTAAGATGATTCCCTTAGGGTTGAGTTCTTTGATTTTCTGCATTGCAACTTTATATGAATAGATTTCACAATATACGTTGCTTTCACGAACTCTACGCGCTACGAGCTGATTGTATTGGCCACCAAAATCAATAACCAGTACTAATTCTCTCTTCATAAGTTCTCCTTTACTATTTATTTATTAAAATACTTCCTTAAGCACAATTGTCTGAGTACGATCAGGTCCAACTGAGAACATTATCACTGGGCAGTGAATAAGTTCTTCAATCTTCTTGATATAGTTCTGAGCATTGACAGGAAGTTCTTCAAATGAAGTGACATTTGTGATATCTTCCTTCCAGCCAGGTAATTCTACATAAACTGGTTCTACTCTTTCTAATTCTTCAATAGTAGAAGGTAAACCATGGATTTCTTTACCATCTAACATGTAAGCAGTACAAATCTTAATAGTATCTAAACCACTTAATACATCTAACAACATTAATGAACATCCAGTTAATGAAGCCATTCTTCTTGACTGGTTAACGACAACTGCATCGAACCATCCAATTCTTCTAGGTCTCTTAGTTACTGTACCAAATTCATTACCTGCATTTCTGATATAATCACCTAATTCACCTTCAATTTCAGTAGGGAAAGCACCAGAACCAACACGAGTAGTATAAGCCTTAATAACACCTACTACATCAGTTAAATAAAGAGGACCAATGCTTGCACCAGATGGTACACCATTAGCACCTGGGTTAGAGCTTGTTACATATGGATAAGTACCATAATCAATATCAAGCATAGTACCCTGAGCACCTTCAAATAAGATTTTCTTCTTTGCCTGGAATGCTTCATCTAAAAAGATACCAGTATCACAAACCATAGGTTTGATTACTTTAGCATATTCCTTATATTCTTCAAAGATTTCTTCTGCAGTACACTGTAATCCAGGATACTGTTTCTTCTTGAATGCTAATGTTTCTTCAAGTCTCTTCTTGAATAATGGTTCATTAATGAATTCACCAACACGAATACCGATACGGTCATATTTGTCTACATAAGTAGGTCCAATACCCTTCTTAGTTGTACCGATACTTGCAGCACCACGCATTTCTTCTTCTAATTCGTCAATTTCAATATGATAAGGTAAAGTGACATGTGCACGATCTGAGATGTGCATCTTATCAGTCTTGATACCTGCATCATTTAAATACTTCATTTCTTCAAGTAAAGCTTTAGGATTGATAACCATTCCGTTACCTAATACAACTTCACCAGTTGTAAAGATTCCGCTAGGAATAAGTCTTAAGGCAAATTTCTGGCCATTAAATTTAATAGTATGACCTGCATTATTACCTCCAGAATATCTCACTACTAGATCTGCCTGCTGTGCAAGATAATCTGTAACCTTTCCTTTTCCTTCGTCGCCCCACTGGCTTCCAACAACAACGACTCCTGCCATTTATGTTCATCCTTTCTTTCATTAAAATACAACTATATTATAGAGGATAAAGAACATTATGTAAAACATAAAACTATCGTTAAATCAATGAAATTATGTGAATAAGTGCTATAATCAAATCACACGAGGTGATTTGATGAAAAAACTAGCGGTTCTGTTTCCTGGAATTGGTTATCATTGTGATAAGCCACTCCTCTACTACTCTAAAAAATGTTTATCAACCTATGGCTATGAGATCATTGAAGTGAACTATAAACACTTTCCTCATATGAAAGATAAAGATGAATTAATTAAGCAGGCAGAAGATATTGGTTATAAGCAGACTGAAGAAATTCTTAAAGATATTCCATTTTCTACTTATGATGAAATCCTATTTGTATCAAAAAGTATTGGTACTGCCATTAGTGCACGTTTTAATGAAGAACATCATGTGAATGCATATTCTATTTATTTCACACCACTTGTTGCGACTTTCAAGTATAGCTTAAATGGTATTGCCTTCCATGGTACAAATGACCCATGGGCCAAAACGAATCTCATTCAATGTGCATGTGATGAAGCACATATTCCACTTATTCTCTATCGTGATGCAAATCACTCATTAGAGTGTGGAGATGTGCTTGTTGATATTTCTAATCTTCATGACATCTTTCTTCATGTCATAGAAGCGATGCAAACAGTTTATCCACTATAGGGGTAAACTGTTTTTTAAATAACGATAAAGATAAAGCTGTAGTTTGCTTGTCAAACGATTCATTGAAAGATGATAATCCTTCAACATCCCATCTGTAAATCCTTTATCGCTATTCACATGGATAGTGACCTGATCACCTAAAGAAACATGCTCCACTTTAGAATAAATAACTAAGTCAGCATCTTCTTTTACATAAGGCTTAAACCATGTGGGAACATCTATATCCCCTATGAATTGAATAGGGACCATAATGTCTTTGAGGGCTTTTTCTATAGAACCTCCTGGAATCAGATAGCCTTTTAATAGTGTTTCTATCTCATTCCTCATTGGGGTCATATGTTGATATGCTTCTTCTTTTGTTTTGGCTTTATTCGCTATGCGTACTCTTACATAGCCTTCTCCTGCATACATCGCAAGAGTGACATCTGTTTGTTTATATTGGGTTTCTGTCAGTTTTTCATCAATCATACTTTCCCCAATACCCATCACTAGAAAGTCTTCTGTATAGATCTGTTCCTGGCGATAGTGTTCTAGATAGGGTTTTAAGGAATGTTCTACGACATAATTGAATTCCTTAGGTGGACCAGGAAGATTAATGATCATCTTACCATCCTTGCTCATCACACAGCCATTGGCTGTTCCTACATCATTCTCTAATATATAAGCATTTTCTGGGAAATAAGCCTGTTTGAAGTTGTTATCAGAAACAACATCGAGTCCTGTCACAAAGCGACATTTTTCATCCACCTTACGAGCTTCTTCTTCGTTATAGACAAGTTCTAGTCCTAGATATTCTGCTGAGAGTTCCTTAGTTAAATCATCCTGCGTTGGACCAAGTCCTGCAGTAGTAATGACACAATCAGCCCCTCTTTTAAACGCAATATCGAGACATTCTAATAAACGTTGTGGATTATCACCAACAGTCGTTTGATGATAAATATCAAATCCTAATTCTTTACACATCTTAAAGAGTACCGGAGCTTCTGTGTTGATGATTTCACCAAGAAGAAGTTCAGTCCCTACATTAATCACTTCTACATTCATATCTCTAGATACATATCATTCCATTTTGCTTCTCCATGAGTAGAAGAAGAGACACCAAGATGCTTATAGCCAAAACTTTCATAAAAGCCAATTAAATGATCTTTACATGTGAGAAATATTCCTTTTTTATTTCGCTCCTTTGCAAGAGTGATATAACCATTCATAAGCGTATGCGCTAAGCCTTGATGCTGATAATTTGGATGTACATCTAAGCCAAAAACTGTCATATAATCACCACTAGGATCATGTAATGAAGCATCTTCATAGAATGCATCTGGTAAGCCTTTAATATTCGATGTATTCCCATTAATAAAGCCAATAACGTCTTTATCTTCTAATACAAGAAAGTTCTCTGAAAAGACATTAAAACGTTCTTTAAACTGCTCATAAGTCGCTGCTTCAGCTTCAGGAAAACAAAGAGACTCTATATGAGAGATAGCTTCTATATCACCTATAACTGCTTGTCTCAATAGCATGATATTTTCCTCCTTTCAAAATATTTTTTGTATCTTATACAAAAAAGACTTGATAGTCAAGAGACTATCAAGCTTTTTACTGTCCATTTTCAAATTGTGAACGATAAAGTGTTGCATAGAAACCATTTTCTTTAAGTAATCCTTCATGATTACCGATTTCTACAATATCACCATCACGCATAACGATAATTGTATCTGCATCTCTAATAGTAGAGAGACGATGTGCAATAACGAATGATGTTCTATTCTTCATTAATTCATCCATTCCCTGCTGAATTAATACTTCTGTTCTTGTATCAACTGAAGATGTAGCTTCATCAAGAATCAAAATCTTAGGATCCTTTAAGAAGGCACGCGCAATAGTCAATAACTGCTTCTGACCTGCACTGATATTAGAAGATTCTTCGTTGATCATTGTGTTATAACCATCTGGTAGTGTGTGAATAAAGTGATCTACACGAGCACTCACGCATGCTTTTTTGACTTCTTCATCAGTGGCATCTAATCGACCATATTTTAAGTTATCCATGATAGTACCATTAAATAACCATGTATCCTGTAATACCATACCAAATAATGAACGAAGATCACTACGTTTCATTTGAGTGATATCTTCACCATCAATCATGATAGAACCACCATTGAGTTCATAGAAACGCATCAACAATTTAATAATAGTTGTTTTACCTGCACCAGTCGGACCAACAATGGCTACCTTCTGACCGGCATGAACATGGAGTGAGAAGTCATTGATGATGATCTTATCTGGATTATAACCAAAGTGAACATCCGCAAAAGTGACAGCACCCTTCATATTCTGTACTTCTTCAGTTGTAAGAGTGGCTGAGTCTTCTGTCAATTCTTCTTCCTCCAAGAATTCAAAGACACGTTCTGCAGCTGCACCAGTACTTTGTAATAAGTTAGCCGCCTGAGCAATCTGAGAGATTGGCTGGTTGAACTGTCTAACATACTGGATAAATGCCTGGATATCACCAATAGTAATTGTTTTAGAACCAGCTAGAATACCACCGATAATACAAACACCTACATAACCTATATTACCGATAAAGTTACTAATTGGCATCATAAGTGATCCAAAGAATTGTGATTTCCATGCAGATGTATAAAGTGATTCATTGTATTGTTCAAACTGTTCTACAGATTTTTCTTCACCATTGAACGCTTTGACTACCTGATGTCCACCATACATTTCTTCAATATGACCATTGACATCACCAAGTGAGTTCTGCTGCTGAGTGAAGTATTTCTGTGAATGCTTCATAACTAAACGCATCAAGGTCATTGATACAGGTAATACTACAACTGCAATCAGAGTCATCTGCCAGCTGATTGTAAGCATCATAATAAAGATACCTACTAGAGTGACTACGTTAGAAATAAGTGTAGATAAAGACTGGTTTAATGACTGAGCGATTGTATCAATATCGTTAGTCACACGAGAAAGAATATCACCACTTGTATGCTTATCAAAATAAGAAAGTGGTAAACGGTTCATCTTTTCAGAAATATCTTTTCTAAGTGAGAAGGCTGCATCCTGTGATACGCCAGAGATGATCCAGCTCATGATATAACTAAATAGAGAACTAGCTGCATATAACACGACAAGAATCAATAAAATCTTAACGATATAATTAAAATCAATACCACCGGTATTGGCTACTTTAGCCATGATACCTTCTGATAATTTATCTGTTGCTTTTGCAAGAACCTTAGGACCTATAATATTAAAGATAGTAGAACATACCGCAAATACCATAACAAAACAAATCTTTAAATGATATGGTTTTAAGTAGGCGAGTAACTTCTTTAATGTACCACCTAAATCCTTCGCTTTTTCATTATTACCACGGCCTCTGCCCATACCCATTGGAGCGCGACGATTTTTATTCATTGTCTAATTCCTCCTTTGATAACTGAGATAAGGCGATTTCCTGATAGACAGAACATGTTTTCATTAATTGTTCATGTGTGCCTTTTCCTACAATCTTACCTTCATCAAGTACGATGATCTGATCAGCATGCATAATAGATGCAATACGCTGTCCAACGATTAAGACAGTATTATGAGTCTTGGCAGTCATTTCTCCTAGACGTTTTCTAAGTGTTGCATCAGTCTTGAAGTCAAGTGCTGAGAAGCTGTCATCAAAGATAAGAATTTTAGGATTTTTCGCAAGTGCTCTTGCAATTGCGAGACGCTGTTTCTGTCCACCTGATACGTTTGTACCACCCTGAGAAATAGGTTCTTTAACACCTAATGGTTTTGTTTCAATGAATTCTTTTGCCTGCGCAACATCAATCACTTCAGCCAATTCTTCATCAGATAAATCAGGGGCACCATATTTAATATTTGATTCTATTGTACCTGAGAATAATAATCCCTTTTGAGGTACTACACCAATACGGTCTCTTAAATCATGCATAGAAACATGTCTTACATCCACACCATCTACTGTGACTTCACCTTCAGTGACATCATAGAAACGAGGAATAAGGTTAATAAGTGTTGATTTACCTGAACCTGTTGAACCAATAAAGGCTGTTGTTTGACCAGGACGGGCTGTAAAGTCAATATCAGTCAAGACTGGTTCATCAGCACCAGGATACTTAAATGATACATGTTTGAATTCTATTAAACCTTTCTTGTCTTCATCAAAAGAAGTGCTCTGTTCTGGATTTTCAATTGTAGGTTCAGTATTTAATACTTCAGCTACACGGTTTGCAGCTACACTTGCACGAGGTAACATAACTGCAATCATTGCGACCATTAAGAAACTCATAACGATAATCATGGCATACTGTAAGAAGGCCATCATTTCACCAATCGCAATATGACCTAAATCAACCTGCTTTGCTCCAAAGTAGATAATGAGTAAAGTCATCCCCTGCATGATAAACATCATGATAGGCATTAATGAGACCATCACTCTATTAACAAATAAGTTTGTCCCTGTTAAATCCTTGTTTGCCTGATCAAAACGTTTTTCAGATTCTTCTTCATTTCCAAATGCACGAATAACTAGAACACCTGATAAGTTTTCTCTCATAGCTAAGTTTAACTTATCAATTAATTGCTGGATAATCTTGAATTTAGGCATTGCGATAGAGAAAGTGACACCTAGTACTCCAAAGATAATAATGACAACTAAGAAGATCATCCAAGTCATGGATGGTGAGTTCTTAACAGCCTTCATAATACCACCAATACCATTGATTGGGGCAAGCATACACATTCTTACGATTATCACAAGAACCATCTGGATCTGAACGATATCGTTTGTACTACGAGTAATTAAAGAGGCTGTAGAGAACTTATTGAATTCCGTATTAGAGAAGCTTTCAACCTTCTTAAATACAGCTAAACGTAAGTCTCTTGCCACTGATGCACCAAGTTTTGATGCTAAGAATGCAACACAGATAGAAGCCACAGCACCAAGTAAGGCAATAGCTAACATCTGAATACCTTTATGGGCAATATACTGGTTCTGTACTTTATTGATATCAGCACCAAGTTTCTTATATTCCGCTTTAACACCTTCACCAGCTGCAATCTTCATTGTAGATTCACCCATAGTCTTCATCTGCTTATCGACGCTTTCAAACATCTTATTACGTTCATCTTCACCCATTGAGCCGATGAAATAATAAATATCTCCATTGTTTAAATGTGTTTCCATAGCATCAATCTGTGCTTTTACATCATCTAGTTTCTTCTTAGATTCATCTAATTGAGGTTTTGCAGAAGCGACTTTTTCTTTAGCCTGATCAAGCTGTTTCTTGATTGTTGAAGACTGGCTCTTCATTTGTGCCATCTGACCTGCTGAAGCATTGAGTTTTTCATAACCAGCAACTGCCTGAGAAATACCAGCTAATTGAGCCTGAAACTTTGTTTTTACGTCACCTTCAGGCAATGCATTATATTGTGCTGTTAAAGTGTTCTGCATTTCTTTGGCTTTTTCATATGAACCAAACTGAGTGTTTAATGTATTTAGTGCACTATCATATTGCTTAATTGCAGTCTGCATCTGTTCATACTGCTTCACACCCTGATTGTATTTAGCCATGCCAGCATTATACTGTTCTAAACCTTTATTATAGCCATCTAAGCCTTTTTGATAGCCTTCCTTAGCAGAATTAATAGCTGAATCAATCTTTGTCTCAAATGACTTATACTGCTTTGTACCAGGTTTCATTTTATTCATAGAATAAACAATCAACATAGGCTTAGTTAATACTTTATTGAGTTTTTCTTCATCTACATCTTTCTTTAAGATGTATAAAGTCTGATTCTTTGCTTTTTTGAATGTCTTATAATAAGACTTGTCCACATCCTTTGCAGGAGTTTTCTTATACGCATTTTCTAATACTTTTTGATCTTTTGAAGAGACAAATAATAATAAATGATTATAAGTTTCTTCACTTAATACAGGAGATATAGCTGAATCGAAACCTCCTGCCTGAATACCGCTAGATACGATATCAGACATATAATCAGGAAGTGTTAATTCAGTATAGGCCTGTCCAAATATACAAACGATGGCTAATACAAATAATAGCCAATATTTCTTAAAATATTTCTTAAGTTTAAGCATCGTCTTCCTCCTTTAATTCATCTTCCATATTCTTAATAATCATATCAATCATATGTAATACGGCATCATGATCTTCTTTTGTGAGTCCTCTGCTGCATACTTCTTCCATATGCCTCATCTTATCCTTACAGATTTCTAAATACTCTTCACCCAATTTACTTAAACGCACTGTAGAATGACGTTTATCTTGAGGATTCTGTTCACGAATAATATAGCCTGCTTCTTCCAGACGCTTGATTCTTACTGAAAGTGTTGCATCAGAGATATGAAGATATTGTGCCACTTCTTTTTGAGAATGACCATGTTCTTTAATCACAAATAACAAGCGTGATTGATCACCTGTTAAAGGCATATCCTTAAAGTTACGCATCATATACCTTCCTACTACTTTTCTAAGTACTGCGACCTTATCTATCATCACTTTGACATTCTCCTGCATGTCCGTTGTACACCTCCTTACTATTAGTTAGTATGCTAAATATTATAGTTAGGGTGCTAACTATTGTCAATAAAAAAAGAGTAATATTTTTACTACTCTCTAATCTGGCCATTTCCTTCAATTTTGTATTGGTAAGAACACATTTCTTTTAAACCAAGTGGACCTCTGGCATGAAGTTTCTGTGTACTGATTCCAAGTTCTGCCCCAAAACCAAATTCTCCACCATCTGAGAATCTTGTAGAAGCATTATGATACACACAGGCACTATCTAAGCTATTCATAAATAATGCAGCTGTTTCATTATTTTCAGTAATAATGGATTCTGAATGTTTTGTAGAATATGTATAAATATGATTGATTGCTTCTTCTACTGAGTCAACAACTCTAATATTCACAATATAGTCATCATATTCTGTTGCATAACTGTCATCTGTGACATGTTCACAGTGAATGATCTGACATGTTGCATCATCCCCTTTGATTTCTACTTTTTCAAAGGCTTTTTTAAGTTCAGGTAAGAACTTGTCTGCCACATCCTTATGTACAAGTATTGTTTCTATCGCATTACATACTGAAGGTCTTTGAATCTTCGCATTGACTGCAATAGTTAATGCTTTATTAAGGTCTGCATCCTTATCAACATAAAGATGGCAAATACCAGCGCCTGTTTCAATAACAGGTACTGTTGCATTCTTAACAACAAACTGAATGAGTCCAGCACCACCTCTAGGTACAATAACATCTACATATTCATTGGCATGGATGAGTTCTCCTACAATGGCGTGATCTAATTCTGTGATCAGTTCAATCGCACCTTCTGGTAAGATGTCTTTAGTGGCATCCTTCATGATTTCTACTAATTTCTTATTTGTATGAATGGCTTCTTTACCACCTCTTAAAACACAGGCATTGCCTGATTTTAAGCAAAGAGAAGCAATATCTACAGTGACATTAGGACGGGCTTCATAAATAATTCCAAAGACACCAATAGGCACTCTCACTTTAGAAATTTCTAGACCATTTGGTCTTGTCCAGGATTCCATCACTTCACCAATAGGATCAGGTAATGTAGCTACCTTCTTGACTCCATCACTCACTCCTACAATACGTTCATGAGTAAATAAGAGTCTATCCTGCATAGCCTTAGTCATATTGACTTCCTTAGCATGTGCCATATCTTTTTTATTAGCTTCTAATATTTCATCACTATGTGCAATTAATGCGTCGGCGATTTTCTCTAATGCCTGATTCTTTGTGCAAGTTGGCATATTCTTTAAAAGACGTGCAGCAACTTTAGCACGCTTTAATTGTGTTTCTAATAATGTATTCATTATCTTTCCTCCAATACAACCATGTTATTCGCATGTACTACTTCATCATAGTCATGACGATGTAATATTTCGTCTATTTCAGAAGACTGGTGTCCTTTAATAAGTCTGATTTCATCACTTGCATAATTGACAACACCCTTCGCAATTGTATTAAACTCTTCGTCCTTGATATCAACAACCTGTCCCTCTAAGAATCTTCCTTCTACATCTTTAATACCTGTAGGTAAAAGACTGACATGCTTGTCAACAATCGCTTTTCTACATCCTGCATCAACTATAATTGTTCCTCTTGGTTTAGTACGATAGGCAATCCAATGTCTTCTAGCATTCATATTTGTGCCAGAAGCCCCATTGAACCAAGTTCCTTCATTATCTAAAGCTTTTAATATACTGTTTTCTTTCTGTCCATTCACAATACACATATGACTACCCAATGCATTGACCATTTGAGCCGCTTTTAGTTTAGTCGCCATACCACCTGTACCTAGACCACTGACTGCATCTCCAGCATAGCTTAAAATAGTATCATCAATCTTATCTACATAGTGGATAAGCACAGCATCAGGATCAGTATGAGGATTACCTGTATAAAGACCATCAATATCACTCACGAGAATTAATAATTGTGCTTCTACTAGAGGAACAATAAGTGAAGCCAATGTATCATTGTCTCCTACCTTGATTTCATCTACTGCCAAAGCATCATTTTCATTAATAATAGGAACAACATCATAATTGAGTAGTGCATTAATTGTATGGTTTAAGTTCATTAAACGATGACGATCATCAAAGTCATCATGGTTTAATAAGATCTGAGAACATTTCATATTAAAGACCTGGAATATTTCTTCATAGATTTCCATTAGTCTTGCCTGCCCAATCGCAGCTAATGCCTGTTTTTCCGGTAGTGTTTTCGGTTTACTGTCTAGTCCTAATGCGCCCATACCCGCTGCAATGGCTCCTGAAGAGACTAGAACAACGATATAACCTTCTCTTTTAAGTTTGGCAATCTGCCATGTTAACATCAATATTTTTTCTTTATTGATTTTTCCATCTTTGTCACAAAGTGAGCTTGAGCCTACCTTAATGACAATTTTCTTTACTTCTTCTATTCTACGTTTCATCGAAAACACCCCTTTATCATTTAATCTATTATAGAGGGTAAAACACTTTAAAAGCAAACAAAACATACTGATTTTTGTCTTTTGACAAAAAAAGACTCCCATTAAGGGAGTCAAATGTATTAGTGGCTTAAAGTTTTGTTTTCTACTTCTGTATTTAATAATTCTACGAATTCTTCAAAAGTCACTGTAGTCTGTTTCTTTTCACCATGTTTACGATAAGTCACAGTACCATTATCTCTTTCGTTATCACCAAGTACTAACTGATAAGGGATCTTCTTTAACTGTGCTTCTCTGATACGATAACCTAACTTTTCATCTCTGTTATCGTTATTTACTCTGAAGTGTGCTTTTCTTAACTTAGCCACAACTTCTTTTGCGTATTCATCATGGTATTCAAGTTTAACTGGAATAACCTGAACCTGAGTAGGTGCTAACCATAGAGGAAGGTTACCTTTTGTTTCTTCTAATAAGAAGGCAACGAAACGGTCTAATGAACCTAAGATTGCTCTATGAATAACAACTGGTCTTACCTTATCACCATTTTCATCAACATAAGTTAATTCGAATCTTTCTGGTAGCTGGTAGTCTAACTGGATTGTAGATAAAGTAACATCATGTCCTAATGCACTCTTTACCTGTACGTCAAGTTTAGGACCATAGAATGCTGCTTCGCCTTCTGCTTCATAGAATTCTACATTCATTTCTTTTAATACTTCACGTAATTCGTTTTCACTCTTTTCCCATAATTCATCATTACCGAAATACTTTTCTTTGTTGTTCTTATCTCTTAATGATAAACGGAATGAGTAATCTTTGAAACCAAAGTCCTTATATACATCTAAGATTAAATGTGCTACATTCTTGAATTCCTGAGCAATCTGGTCTGGACGACAGAAGATATGTGAATCGTTCTGTGTAAATGCTCTTGCACGTTCAATACCAGTTAAAGCACCACTTGCTTCAAAACGGAAATCGTTCGCAATTTCCGCAATTCTAACTGGAAGATCACGATATGAATGTAATGTAGATTTATACATAACCATATGGTGTGGACAGTTCATAGGTCTTAATACATATGCTTCATCATCTAATTCCATAGCTGGGAACATATCATCTTTATAATGTGCCCAATGTCCTGATTTCTTGTATAACTTAACGTTACCAAGAGATGGTGTCATAACATGTTCATAACCTAATTCTAATTCTTTGTTCATGATGTAATCAGATAATAAATGTCTTACAGTAAAACCATTTGGTAACCACATTGGTAAACCTTTACCTACGATATCTGCAAACATGAAGATACCTAATTCTTTACCAAGTCTTCTGTGGTCTCTTTCTTTTGCTTCTTCTAATAACTGAAGATGTGCTTCTAATTCTTCTTTAGTTGGGAAACATACACCATAGATTCTCTGAAGAACCTTGTTGTTCTTATCACCTTTCCAATAAGCACCTGAATGTTTAATTAACTTGAAGTTCTTACATAATTTAACTGTTTCTACATGTGGACCACGACATAAGTCAGTGAAATCACCCTGTGAATAAGTAGTGATTGTACCATCTTCTAAACCATTGATTAAGTCTAACTTATATTCATCATCCTTGAATTCTTCTAAAGCTTCTTCTTTAGAGACTTCATGTCTCACGATTCTCTTACCATCTTTACAGATTTTCTTCATTTCTTTTTCAATCTTAGGTAAGTCATCATCAGAAATAGTCTGATCACCTAAATCGATATCATAATAGAATCCTTCTTCTACTACTGGGCCTACCCAGAACTTAGCCTGTGGGTAAAGATGTTTAACTGCCTGTGCTAATACGTGTGCACATGAATGATTTAAAGTATTTAAATCTTTGTCGTTTAAAAAATCGCTCATATTCTCCTCCTATAAATAAAAAGAGACCTCATCAAAGGACGAAGTCTCGTGTTACCACCTTTATTCGTTATGCAATGCATAACCTCTCATCTCTTAACGCGAGTTACGGAATCTCTTTCGAGTTCAGCATCACAGGGAGTACCTTTAAGTAAATATCTTGGAAGTTTCCACCTATTCTTCCTCTCTAGTAAGCTTTTATCTTAAAGACATATCCTGTTTCGTAGCTTGTGACTTTATTGTACACCACTTCAGTTAATTGTCAATAAAGAAAAAAGGAATAGGTCACCCTATTCCTAATTATCAAAAATTATTTGATTGTAACGATTTCTAAGTAACTTGTTAAACCAGAAACACCTGGAGTACCACCAGTTACGATTACCTGTTCACCAGCTGAAATTCCGTTTTCCTTAGCGATAACCATTGCAAGATCCATTAAACCTTCTCTTGATTTCATAGATTTGCAAAGTACAGGCTTAACACCCCAGTTAAGAGCTAATTTCTTAACTGTATCATCAGATGGAGTTGGAGCGATGATTGGGCAATGTGGTCTATAACGTGACATACGTTTTGCAGTAGCACCTGTTTCAGTGAATGCGATGATAGCTGAAACGTTGAAGTTTGCAGCAATTTCAGCAACTGACATACAGATAGCTTCTGAAGAGTTAGAGTTATCAGCAGTTCTGATAGCTCTTCTTAAGATTGAAGCATAGTCTAAGTTTCCTTCAATCTTATGAGCAATCTTGTTCATAGTTAATACTGCTTCTTCAGGATATTTACCCTGAGCAGATTCACCAGATAACATGATAGCATCAGTACCATCATAGATAGCGTTAGCTACGTCAGATACTTCAGCTCTTGTTGGTCTTGGGTTTTCCTGCATAGATTCAAGCATCTGAGTTGCAGTAATAACGATCTTACCAGCAGCATTACATTTCTTGATGATTGACTTCTGGATTAGAGGTACATCTTCAGCAGGTACTTCTACACCTAAGTCACCACGAGCAACCATGATACCATCAGCTACTTCGATGATTTCATCGATGTTTTCAACACCTTCAACACATTCGATCTTTGGTAATACTTTGATATCTGGCTTACCGTTTTCAGCAATTAATTTCTTAATATCTAATACATCCTGTTTTCTTCTTACGAATGAAGCAGCGATGAAGTTTACATCCTGTTTGCAACCGAAGATTAAGTCGTTCTTATCTTTTTCTGATAAGAATTCGAACTGTAACTTAGTACCAGGAACGTTGATACCACGAGTGTTCTTAACTCTACCATCGTTAGCAGCTACACAATAGATATCCTTACCTTCAACGTGGTCAACTAATAATGCAACCTGACCATCGTTAACTAAGATATAAGCACCAGGCTTAACATCCTTGTATAATTCCTTATAAGAAATTGTGAAACGATCTGAAGAACCAACAATTTCTTCTGGAGTGATTACTGAAACCTGACCTTTCTTGAATTCAGTGAATCCACCTTCGAAAGCACCAGTACGGATTTCAGGACCTTTAGTATCAAGCATGATAGCTACATCAGTACCTAATTCCTTGTTTACTTCTCTTAAAGTATCCATCTTTCCAGCATGTTCTTCATAGTCACCATGTGAGAAGTTACAACGCATTACGTTCATACCAGCTTTAATAAGCTTCTTTAACATTTCTTTATCCTGTGAAGCAGGACCAATAGTACAAACAATTTTTGTTTTTTTCATTTTTTCTTTAACCATTTTAGACTCCTTAATCAACCAAATAAATTTACACTCCGTTATATATTTAACAAATCCACCAAGAAATTAACGTAACTTCTTAGCGTCTTCGTAAATACCAGCATCAGCTACATGCTTATGACTTAATACTTCTGTGATAGGGAAAGCAGTAATCTGGCCATGTACTTCACCTACGCAAAGTCCACCTTTACCTTCTTCAAGAAGTTCTACAGCCTTAACACCCATACGGCTTGCTAAGACACGGTCTCTTGCAGTTGGTCTACCACCACGCTGTAAATGACCTAAGACATTCGCACGAGTTTCGAAACCTGTTGCAGCTTCGACTTTCTTTGCAAGTTCATTGACATCAGTGATATGTTCAGTAATAACCACGATTGCATGGTCCTTATCAGATGCCTTTGACTGTTTTAATCTTTCGATAATCTTATCTTCATCATAACCAGTATCAGAAGTGATTACTAGTTCAGCACCAGCTGCGATACCTGCATTAATTGCAAGGTCACCACATCTTCTACCCATAACTTCAAGGATAGTACATCTCTGATGTGAAGAAGAAGTATCTCTTAATCTGTCTAATGCTTCAACAATTGTATTTAATGCAGTATCAAATCCAATTGTGAAATCAGTATCAGGAATATCATTGTCAATTGTTCCTGGAAGACCAATACAATTAACTCCCATTTCTGTAAGTTTTAAAGCACCGTTGTATGAACCGTCACCACCGATGACTACTAATGCTTCCATACCTACTTTTTTCATCTGTTCGATTGCTTCTTTTCTGATTTCAGGATCTTTGAATTCAGGGAAACGAGCAGATTTTAAAATAGTACCACCATTATTGATGATATTACGAGTACTATGACGATCGAATTTCATGAACTTACCTTCATGAAGACCTTTATAGCCAAGTCTAACGCCATAAACTTCGATACCCTTGTTAAGACAAGTTCTAGCTACTGCACGAATTGCAGCGTTCATTCCAGGAGCATCTCCCCCAGAAGTTAAAACACCAATACACTTAACCATTTTTTTCTCCTCTCAACTTATGCATTCTATTTAATAACCATTCTAGCATAATTGTTCGTTCCTTACCATCAACAATTCTATTCCAATCAATTTTTTTAGTCAATAATTATTTCACAACATAGCGCTTTCATTTTAGAAACAATATTCTTTGCACGTAGCTGTTCACGTTTATCATTATATTTATTCGTGTAAATCGTTTCCAAGTCTTCAAAACCATATGCAGAAGTCATGAAAGTAGGTAATTCATTTAAGATACGATAGTCTAAAATCATCGCAAGAACTTCATCTCTAGACCAGTTAGTAACATTTTCTTCACCTACACTATCTAAGAGTAAATAAGGAATGTTTTTTACTAGATCCACTAAAGATGTATCTTCGTTTGAATTAAAGCTTGCTTTGACATCTGCCATAAGTGTAGGTACATGACATAAGCCTACTTCATAGCCACGTCTAGCTAATTCATTCATCATACCTGCCATGATTCTTGTACGATTTGGTCCGCCACATACTAAGAAGCCTTTTGTTTGTGGTCGATTGACATATTCAATCAATTGCTTAGTTAAAATCATCATACTTGCATCTTTTTTATTCATTGCTTCAGCTGCCATATCTTTCAAGCTAATAAGTGCAAGTCTTGTAGACATATTGTTGTAATGAAAGCGAGAAAGAAGCTGATCATTTTCATGCTTTTCAAGACCATATTGACAGCTTTTAACATCACGATGGACGTAAGTTTCATAGCTTAAAGTAATCTGCTGTCCTTTATTCATCTTAGGGCATTCATTGATACCATGGCAATGTAAACAAGGTTCATGATCATCTACATAGGCAAGTAAATCTACCCAAGCATCTTCTAGAGCCTTTTTAGTTAAATGATTCTTTTCTACAAATTCTCTAATATCCTGTCTTTTGATTAATTCCTGCAAGCTTTGATTTCTTGTATTTTCTAATTCTTTATCAAAAGAAAGAATCTGTCCTGCTTTTATCATCATAGATCACCTCCTAGACCTTCCATTAATCGTCTTAATTCTTCTTGATCCTGCGCACTGACTTCTACAGGTTTATTTTCTTTTTTCTTTGTAGTCTTCTTGATTGGTTTTTGAGTTTTCGTATTATGAACCTCCTGATACGCATCACGAGCTGTCTTTAACCCTTTTCTCACCCATGAAGCACCAATTGTTTCACAATAGTTCTTGTCTAGTCGTCCATTACTTCTACCTAAAACATATTCTATCAACATATTAGTAACTGCAGGAGTAAGTCCCATAGCCATCAATGATTCCGCAATATTGAGATCATGAAGGGCTGGTTCTTTTCCTCCCTGCTTATTCTTTAATAGCTGATAAGGTGAGATTGTCTCTAGATATCTAAAGTGCTTGTTTAAGTTATCATCATCAGTTTGTGGTGAAGCATGCTGGATGGGCTGAGTGTGATAGACCTCTTTAAGTGAACTTGCTGAATCAGCACTATAGTAACGTTTAGCCTGTTCTACTAAAGTTTTACGATTAAACTTCCCTTCCACAATCGCATCCTTAACCATTAAAGCGAGAGATAATTGATCTATCGCATAAAGAGTCGCAATCTGCTTAATTGTATCTTCATTACGATTCACTATTTTCATAGGAACCTGATAATCCTTCAATGTTTCATAGAAGAGAGTGAGATCATAATTAATAATTGGACGTTCACTTTCTTCTTCTTGATATCCTGATTCATGTTTCAATGGTTTGTTTTGTGATAAATCAATCGTAAAGACATCTTCAAAGCGTGATGTGACTTCCTCATATTCAGTGAGCTTTTCTAGTCCTGAACGGAAGTAATTCTTTGTTTTAGTATATTCTTCTACACCGATTGTCTTCTGTAATAAACCTGCAAGTATCTGGTTTCTAAAGAAGGCATTGACAGAAAGTGGTGTCATTAAGTGAAAGACATAGACTCCCTGCCCTTCTGATTCTTTATAGTAGGATTTAAGCAGGCTTAAACCTTCTAATGTCTTTCTTGCCTGGTCTAATTCTTCCAAGTCTAGATTTAAAGCCATAGTCAAGCGACTGATTGCACAAGGCTGATGGAAATGACGCATACGCATGGATTCTACATTCAAATACATATAAAGACTATAAGCCTGTGTTTTAAGTAATGGGGCATACAAATAAGTGAGAATATCACAATCATTAAGACTTAATGGTAATGAACGTTCACTTAAATAAACATCTGTCGCATATAACATCTTATTCCACCTTCTTTAATACTTTTAGTATTTCTTTTTCTAAATCATAATAGTTTGTATTGTTTCTAATGATATAGTCTGCACGTTGTTCTTTATCTTCTAAAGACATCTGGTTTCTAATACGGTCTAATGCCTGCGTACGTGTACAATGGTCACGGGATAAGACTCTTTGAATCTGTGTTTCTTTGTCACAACTGACCACTATTGTAGAGTCACATAAATCATCCCAGCCTGCTTCAAAGAGTAACGGTACATCAATAAAGACAATGTTGTTTTTAGATTGTTTGATTTTTTGTACAATCACATTTCTAATATAGGGATGTAGGATGCCTTCTAGATAGTTCTTTTCATCCTGATTATTGAAGATAATATCTGCAAGTTTTTGTCTATTGATAATGCCATCAGTAAGTACAGGAAAATGTTCAATGACCTGTTTAAAAGCCTCTGTACCTGGTTCTAAGGCATGCCGTGAGATATCATCTGCATCAATGACTTCATAACCATGAGTGATCAGATAATAACTGACAGTACTTTTACCACTCGCAATACCACCAGTGAGACCTATGACCTGCATATTGTTTCTCCAATACGTTCCATAAGTTCAATACAATCAATACTATCCTGATGACTCATACGATCACTTTCTACCTTAATATACGCAATGGCTTCATGACAGGCTTCTATTTCAGTATGGAAATCATCAATATCATAAGGGATTTCTCCTGTAAAAGATTCACCATTAAATGAAATAACTGCTTTTGTAGGACGATAGAATGGATCTAGTGTGATAGTCCCTTTAGTACCTGTAATAGTCATATCTTTTCTTACTGGTCCATCAAGTGACGCTTCCATAAAAGCTTTGACACCATTTTCAAATTCTAGAGTAATCGAATCATGAACATCTACACCATGTTCTACTTTTACATCATTAGAAATAGAAACAACAGGACTCTTCACAAAATCTAAGACAGTCGCAATATTATAAATACCTGTATCATATAAAGCACCACCTTGTTTTGGATCATAAATATAAGAATGTTCATCATAAGGTACAATAGATTGAAAATGGTTTTCTATAGAAACAATATCTCCAATAATACCTTTTTCTATTTCTTTATGTACTTGATTGATCATTGGAATAAATCTAGATTTCATGGCTTCCATAAAGAAGACATGATTCTTTTCTGAGTATTCACAGAGTGTTCTTATTTCTTTGCTTGTTAAGGTGGCTGGTTTTTCTACTAAAACAGCTTTATGATGTTTCATTGCTTCTAATGCATACTTGTAATGAGAAGCATGTGGTAATGCGATATAGACAATGTCTACATTCTCATCTTCTAGTAACTTCATATAATCATCATAGAGTTTTTCTGGATGATAGAGTTCTTTAAATTGTTGTCTTTTTTCTGGATTATGAGAAGCCCCTGCATAAAAGCATGCTTCATCAAAATGAGAGAGACTCTCACAGAATCTTTGGGCAATTCTTCCTAATCCTATGACACCCCAATTCAACATATTTAATACCTCCGTTTTTGACAGTGAGGACAATAATATGTTCCTCTTCCTGCAATTGTGATTTTCTTAATAGGTCCCTTGCATTTTGAACATGTTGTTTGTGCATGAACAGATAAAGTAACCTGAAATAAGCCATGGATGCCATTGGCATCAAATGAATGGATAGTTGTGCCACCCTGGGCAATGGCTTCCTTTAAAATAGTACTGGATACTTCTATTAATTCTAAAATACGTTTCTTTGAAAGTCTGTCTCCTCTTGTACGAGGATCCATACCCATTCTAAAACATATTTCATTCGCATAGATATTCCCAATCCCTGTAAAAATAGATTGGTCTAGTAATAATTGTTTAATAGGCAGATGACTTTGATGTATACGTGGATAGATGTAATCAAAAGAAGCTTCCATTGGTTCCTGTCCTAAACGATTAAGTGGTGGATATTCACGATAGTGTTCTTTGTCTACTAACTGCATACGACCAAACTTTCTTGTATCGTTATAACGAAGATCAGTGCCATCTGTCATATGAAAGATAATATGATCATGTTTATCATAGGGTTCATCTTTCATTTTTATATTGTATTTTCCTTCCATTCTAAGATGAGAAATAAATACATCATGATCTAAAATAAAGATCAAATATTTACCATATCTGTCTATATCACAAATAGATTGATGAATGAGTGTAGAGACGAATGTCTCTACATCTCCATCAATAATACGTGGATAACGTACTTCTATTGAGTCTATTGTTTTATGAAGTACGAAGTTCTTTAAGGTTCTTCGTACTGTTTCTACTTCTGGTAATTCAGGCATTATTTTAATTCACACCAGTTCTTGGCATAGTTGCCTTCTACAATAAGAGGAACATCCATCTTAATGCAGTTTTCCATCTTTTCTTTTACTAAAGACATAACTTCTTCTAATTCATCTTCAAATACATCAAAAATCAGTTCATCGTGTACCTGTAAGATCATCTGTGATTTAAGATTCTTTTCTTTAAGTGCTTTATCTACTTCAATCATCGCAAGTTTTAGAATATCCGCACCTGTTCCCTGGATTGGTGTATTCATTGCATATCTTTGCGCCTGCTGGCGTACCATAAAGTTCTTATCATTGATTGTAGGAATATATCTTTTTCTATTAAGTAGTGTAGAGACATAACCTTGTTTCTTACATGTTTCTACAACTTCATCCATATATGTTTTTACTTCTGGATATGTTTCAAAATATTTATTAATAAAGTCTCTTGCTTCAGAAATAGACATACCAATATCTTTAGACAGTCTAAATTCACTCATACCATAAATAATACCAAAGTTAACGGCTTTTGCCTGTGAACGCATTTGTGGAGTGACTTCTTCATCCTTTACGCCAAATACTAAAGCTGCAGTATGTCTATGGATATCTTTGCCTTGATTAAAGGCATCAATCAAATTAGTGACATGAGCCATATGTGCAAGAATTCTTAATTCAATCTGAGAATAGTCAAAAGAGACAAGATAGCCATTATGTGATACAAAGGCTTTTCTAATGAGTTTTCCTTCTTCACTTCTAACTGGAATATTCTGTAAATTTGGATCTACAGAAGAGAGACGTCCTGTATGAGTGAGAGTCTGTTTATAGATTGTATGAATCTTGTGATCTGGGAATACCTGTTCCTGTAGTCCTTTTAAGTATGTAGAAGAGAGTTTAGTCAACATTCTATATTCTAGTACTAATGGAACAACGGGATGGGCATCAATAATTTTTTCTAAGACATCCTGACTTGTAGAATAACCAGTCTTTGTTTTCTTGCCACCCTTTAATCCTAGATCTTCAAATAAGACCTGACCTAATTGTTTAGGTGAAGAAATATTGAATGTAGTACCTGAGATACGATAGATATCGTTGGCTAGTTTTTCAATTGTTTCATCAAAAGCTGTATCCATTTCCTTTAATACATCTAAGTCTATTTCAGTACCTGCAAATTCCATTTCACCCAAGATTCGTGTGACAGGAAGTTCAATGTTTTCATATAGTTCATACTGATTTTTATCTTTTAATTCTTTTGTGACAACATCTTTGAGTTCATAAATAGCTTTGGCTTTAGAGACAATATGACTCGCTAAGATGTCATCTTCTGGAATATGCTTCTTTGCACCTTTTCCAAATACTTCTTCATCATATTGCACACCTTCATAATCAAAATGTGTACAAACATATTTAAGTTCTTCTTTAATAGCTGGTTCTAATACATAAGATGCAAGTGATAAGTCAAATGTATAACCATTGATTTCTATTCCATTCCATCTAGAACCAATGACAGCACTCTTGATATCATAGCCATACTTTTTCTTATTTTCATCCTTTAAGTAAGCTAAGAATGATTCATCCTTTAATGCATTTTCATAAGAGATGAAATAAGCCTGTTCATCATTATAAATACCATATCCTAGAATAATAGAACGATGATAGTTTGTATCATAGATAGAAGGATAAACAGCACTGTCCTTTGTGATTTCAGGCATATGATCTACTTTTTCTAGTTTCAATTCCTTTTTAGGTGCTGCTTCAGTCGTCATAGATTTAATCAAAGAATTCATATCATATTTTTCATAAAATGACTTGAGTGTTTCATAGTCATAACCCTGATATGTGGCTTTTTCTAAATCTACATCTATTGGTATATCTCTTAGTATTGTGGCTACTTTTTTACTCATCAAGGCATCTTCCATACCTGCTCTGATTTTTTCACCCATCTTACCTTTGATTTCATCCTGATGTTCCTGTAATCCTTCAATAGTGCCATATTGATGTAATAGTTTTAAGGCAGTCTTTTCACCTACACCTTTAATACCTGGGATATTATCAGAACTATCACCCATGAGTCCTAAGAAATCTCTAAACTGATCTGGCTTTAAACCATATTTCTCAAGTAAAGTCTGTTCATTATAAATATCAAGTTCAGTAACACCTTTAACGGTACGATAGATTGTCGTTTGAGGTGAAATCAACTGATTGGCATCCTTATCTCCTGTATAAACAGAGACTTTGAGGTTATTCTTTTCACCAAAGTCTACAAGTGTACCGATGATATCATCCCCTTCATAGCCTTCTACTTCATACCAAGTGATGTTATGAGCAGTTAAGTATTCTCTTGCAAGCGCAAATTGAGGAACAAGTTCCTGTGGTGTTTCTTTTCGGGTAGCTTTATATGTATCTAATAATTCATTACGGAATGTTTTCTTACCATAGTCAAAAGCGACAATGACATATTTAGGATTGGTACTGATGATCTTCTCCACCATACGTGCAAAGCCATAGACACCATTAGTGGGAATACCATTACGATTGACCATATAGTTACCCGTATAGCTAGTAGCGTAGAATGCTTTAAATAGTAATGAGTTCCCATCTATTAATATTAATTCTTCCATTTTATAACTCCTTTACTTGATTAATAATAAGAGATAAGCGATCACGGTATTGAACACGCACATTCATTTCCACAGTCTTACCTCTTTCAAATATATTCTTATAACGTTCATATTGGTTAGAGAAACAGACAAATTCTACCTGCCCTGTTTCATCCTGACCTTCAATAAAAGCCATTTCTCTTCCTTTCTTATCTACAATAGCACGTACTGAACTAATAGAACATACAACTGGTATTGTACGATCCATATAATTTTCTACATCTACGAGATTAACTAAAGGATGTTTGATCTTCTGTTTTACATAGACAATAGGATGTGTAGATATATAAAGTCCGAGTACTTCTTTTTCTCTTTCTAAACGTTCAAATTTATTTTCTCTGACTTCTTCAAAGATTGGTTTTTCATCGACCCCTAATTGTATATACTCCATCATGAGTGAAATATTCTTACGTAAATAGGCACGATTTTTATTAAATTCATCAAAAGCCCCTGCATCTATTAAACTTTCTAACATCTTAGATGAAAGAGAAGGGATACGAGCTAAGAAATCATACATATCTTTAAAGAGACCTTTTTCTCTTTCTTTAAGTATCATCTTATAACCTGCAGAACCGACATTCTTAATAGAGACTAAAGAATAACGAATACCACCTTCTTCTACCATAAAGCGTGAATAAGAGTAATTGATAGAAGGTGGGAGAATCTTAACTCCATAGCGTTTAGATTCTTCAATTGTACGCATCTTACTAGAAGCAGAACCTGATTCATTGGAAAGAATGGCTGCAAAGAAATAGAGTGGATAATTAGCCTTTAAGTAAGCTAATTGATAAGCCACATACCCATAAGCAACAGAATGGCTCTTATTAAATCCATAGTTCGCAAACTTTTCTATCATCTGATAAAGTTTTGTGACAACATCTTCTTTAAAGCCTTTTTTAATAGCCCCTTGAATAAATTCTTCCTTCATACCTGCCATCATGCTTTCATCTTTGCTAGACACAGCTTTTCTTAATATATCTGCACGACCTAAAGAGAATCCAGCGATAACCTGGGCAATCTGCATAATCTGTTCCTGATAGATCATAATACCATAGGTAGATTTTAAAATAGGTTCTAGTTCTTTAAGCAAGTAAGTAATATTATTTTTATTCTTTCTACCCTCTAGATAAAGGGGAATATTTTCCATTGGACCTGGTCTATATAAGGCAATGGCTGCAACGATATCATCAAAGCATTCAGGTTTCATCTTTTGAAGTAATGAGCGCATACCACTTGATTCTAATTGGAAGACACCTGTTGTATCTCCACGAGAAATAAGATGATAAGTACGTGCATCATTAAGAGGTATTGTGTTAATAGAGAATGTTTTTCCTAATTTTCTTTCAATATCCTTCATAATATAGTCTATCATAGTGAGGTTCTTTAAGCCTAAGAAGTCCATCTTAAGGAGTCCTGTTTTTTCAATATAATCCTTAGAGTACTGACTCATGATCATATCACTAGGACCAATGACTAAAGGAACTACATCTCTTAATGGTTCATAGGATAAGACAACACCAGCTGCATGCATAGTAATATTACGTGGTAAATATTCTACTAAGCTCATAGGCGCAATAAGACGTGAAAGAACTGGATCTTTTTGAATCATATCCTGAAATGAAGCACTTGTAGAATAGACTTCAGTAATACTTTTACGATGTTTAGGGGCAGTAGGAACCATCTTCGCAATCATTTCTAGTCTTGGTAAGGGGATTCCCATCACTTTTCCTATATCTTTTATCGCAACACGAGGACCATAGGTAGAAAAAGCGACAATCTGAGCCACATGATCATGTCCATATTTATCGCATACATATTGAATGACTTCATCACGACGGTCATCCTGGAAGTCTACATCAATATCTGGCATGGATACTCTTTCTGGATTTAAGAAACGTTCAAAGAGTAGATCATATTTTAATGGATCAATATTTGTGATACCTAAACAATAGGCAACAAGTGAACCTGCGGCAGATCCTCTTCCTGGGCCTACGAGTATACCATGTTTTTTTGCATATTGTACATAATCAAATACAATTAAGAAATAATCATCATAACCCATTGTATGAATAGTTTTTAATTCATAGAGTAAACGATCTTTATAGTCATCTGTGATAGGCTGATTTTTAAAGCGTTGTTTAAGTCCTTTAATACATAAATGTCTTAAATATGCCCCACTATCACCTACAGGTGTTTTGTAGTGAGGAAGACCGTTTTCTGTCTTTTGGATAGACCCATAACAGTTATCAATGATTTCTTCTGTATTTTTAATAATATCAGGATATCGACTAAAGAGTTCTCTGATTTCTTTTTCTGATTTTAAGTAACGGTCAGTTGTAAGTGGTTCATGATCCTTATTCAAAACTTCTCCTTTTTTAGAAGCTTGTAATAAATCTAATGTGAAAGCATCATGAGAATGCAAGTAACGCACATCATTACCCCAGATACATGGAATATCTAAGAATTGAGCATATTTAATAAGTGTTTGGTTACGAAGTGAATGTCCTTTAATCCCATCTTCTACAATCATAATACGATAAGAGGCACAAAAAAGACTCTTCATAGTCTTCATAAAGCTCATGACTGGTCGTTCTGTTTGTGCATGTGTTAATAAATCTTCTTTACTTGTCGCTTCTTGTTCGATGAGTCTATCTTCATATTCATGAGAAACTATATAAAGATGATCACGATAGTTGGATAAAGCTTTCAATGTGATAGCTTTATTCTCATTGAGATTAATATCACTCACAATACGTACTAAATCTTTATAACCAACATCATCACGCGCATAAAGTAATAAATGTATTAAATCATCATTAAACATAATAGAGGCGTTCACACCAAGTATTGGTTTAATTGAAGCTTTTGTACATGCTTCATAGAATTCATAGGCCCCATACATGTTATTATCATCTGTTAAGGCAAGAGCCTGGATATGTTTTGATTTTGCGTTATCTATAAGAGATTGAATAAGTATTGTACTCTCCTGAAAGCTATAAGCACTTTTAATCTGTAAGTGTCCAAACATAGGATCCTCTCCTTCCTTGTTCACCCATTATACCAAATTATCCCTTCTATTTATAGTTTCATGAAAAAAAGAACATGCCTAAGCACGTTCTTCGAGTTCATCCATTTTAGTCTGTATTCTTGATTGTACAAGATTAGCTACTTCTACGCTGTTCATATCCTTATATTCTTCATAAGGAATTGGTGATAGATAATGAATACCACAATCAACTCTCTTAATAGAGTTACTGTCTAATACTTTAAAACAGTTATGCATGACACATGGAATAATTGGCACCTGTGCATCCATAGCTGGTTTAAATGAACCACCCTTGAATTCTAGTAATTCATTTTCCTTTTTAGAACGTGTCCCTTCAGGGAAGATGACATAAGGGATTCCTTCAGACATTTCCTTTTTAACCTGTCTCATAAGCTTCATAGAGGCTCTTAAGTTTGTACGATCAATGGCAGGATATTCCATGAATTCAGCCACATCTCTTAAAAAGATAACATCTAATAGTTCTTTTTTAAAGACAATCTTGAAAGGACGTTCAATACTGTCAAATAATGCAAGGATATCAAATAATCCCTGATGGTTTGGAGCTACAAAGAAACCACCTGTTTCAGGAAGATATTCTGTGCCTGTAATAGTTAGATTAACACGTGCTCTTTTAGTTGCTTTCTTTAAAAGTCTTCTTGTCCAGTTAATACGTTCTTCAAAAGGAATCGTATCCATATGCTTCTTGATATGTTTTAACTGGAAGATCAGTACTGGTAATTCAAAGAAGAAACGAAGCACAATTAATATAAGTCTTTTCATTTTTGATAGATTTCTAGTGTAAATGTCTCAAATGGCTTTTCTTCTACGAGACGATAGTTATATTCAGAAAAGTCAGGGAAATATGTTTCTCCTGTATAATCACCAGGAATACGTGATAAAAGAATTTGATCACAATATGGAAGTGCCTGTTTATATACAGAAGCACCACCAGAAATAAAGAGATCTTCACCGCGTTCTTTAAAAGCTTTAATAGTGCCTACTAAATCATCTACCACTTCTACTCTATCATCTTCAAAATTATGAGAAAGGACAATAGTATGACGTTTAGGTAAAGGTTTACCAATAGCCTGGTAAGTTGTTTTCCCCATTAATAATGTATGATTGAGTGTTGTACTTCTAAAGTGTTTAAAGTCTTCACTATTGTGCCATGGCATCCCATTGTCTGTTCCCTTTTTCCCAATGAGATTATTTTGATCAGCTGCGACAATAATAGTAATCATACACTGACCTTACCTTTCAATGGACCATGAGACTGATAACCTTCTAGCTTGATATCTTCAATCTTGAAATCAAATAGATTATCAATGTCTTTATTGAGTACAAGATGAGGTAATGGGAGTGGTTCTCTTTCAATCTGTGTCTTGACTACATCAAAGTGATTCTTATAAATATGCGCATCACCAATTGTATGAATGAATTCTTTTGGTTCATAACCACATACTTGTGCAAGCATACATGTAAGTAAGGCATATGATGCAATATTAAATGGAACACCTAAAAATGTATCAGCACTTCTCTGGTATAACTGACAGCTTAAATACTTCTTATCACTAGATACATAAAACTGCATAAGTGTATGACATGGTGGTAAAGCCATCTCATCTACCTGACTAGGATTCCATGCAGAAATAATATGTCTTCTAGAGAATGGGTTATTCTTTAAAGAATCAATTAACTTTACTAACTGGTCAGTACCTTCATTATTAAAGTTACGCCACTGTGCACCATAAACTGGGCCTAAATTACCATGTTTCTTCGCAAATTCATCATCATTTTTGATCTTTTCTACGAATTCTTCTAATGTTTCACCATTGAAGTCTTCACTCTTCTTAAAGTCTTCATAAGGCCATTCATTCCATATTTTCACATTACGGTCTACAAGATATTTAATATTTGTATCACCTTTGATAAACCATAATAGTTCTTCCGCAATAGGACGTAAATACATCTTCTTAGTAGTAAGAAGAGGAAATCCTTCACGTAAATCATAGCGTGTCTGATATCCAAATACAGAACGTGTACCAGTCCCTGTGCGGTCAGGACGGTCTTCTCCATGTTCTAGGATATATCGACACATATCTAGATATTGTTTCAAATTTTATTCCTCCTTTTATGCATTTGACCTCATGATAACACAAATAATCATAAATGGGATATACAAATACTTCTTCTTTGTATAAAAAAGAAGAAGTATTTCTACTTCTTCATCTGTTCACGGTAGTTTTCCATCATACCCTTGAATATTTCAGCACTTGTAGGAGGTGTAAATGTCACTGCGTTCGCACCTGCTTCAATGACTTCTTTAATTGTGTCTTCTGTTGGTCCACCTGTCGCAATAATTGGGAAATCCTTATCAATAGCGCGTAGTGCCTTAACGATTTCTACTGTTTGTTTTCCACCAGATACATTAATGATTTTAGCGCCACTATGTAACATACGTTCTTCTAAATCTTCATCTAGTGATACTACAGTGAGGACAATAGGAATATCTACTAGACGTGATAATTCTCTGATCATTTCTGTATGTACAGGAGCATTGAGTACAACAGCTGCTGCACCATGTAATTCTGCATCTAAGGCAATCTTGAATACTCTTGCACCATTAGTAGTTCCTCCACCTACTCCTACAAAGACTGGTTGTCTTGCGACACCAATAATCGCATTGGTGATCTGAATAGTAGGCGTAAAAGGATAAACAGAGAGAATGGCATCCGCGTTATTATTCGCAATGAGTGCGACATCCGTACTAAATAGTAAGCTTTTTATACGTCTACCATTCACATTAATACCACTGGCTTTGTACATCACTTCTGGCACTTCTACAGTATGTTTTAATGTAGACTCTATTCTTGGTGTCATTTTAGGGGTTTTCATTAAATCATTCATACATCTCACTCCTTTGAGTATTATTATACTCAAGTTATAAAAACAGTATATGAACAAAAGAAAAAAACCAGCAATGCTGGTTTTAGATTAAGAATGCGAAATAAGCGATAAATAATAAGAATAGTACCCAAACCATCTTATTGATATCTTTAGCCTGACCTGTCGCAATCATGCTGATGACATACACGATGAATCCTAATGCGATACCATTACTGATTGAGTAACCAAGAATCATAAAGATGATAGTCACAAAACCACTTGCCGCAAAGATCAAGTTATCCCACTTGATATCCTTTAACTGTGACGCCATTAAGATACCAACGATAACTAAAGCTGGGGCAGTGACTGCATCAGTAATCATAGATAATACTGGATAGAAGAATACTGTTAATAAGAAACAGATACCTGTTGTACATGCAGTTAAACCAGTACGTCCACCTACGCCTACACCTGAAGTAGATTCTACGAAAGATGTCACTGTAGAAGTACCAATCATTGAACCAAATACAGTACCTACTGCATCTGCAAGTAGTGCACGTTCAACATTCACTAATTCACCATTTTCATCAATAAGATCAGCTTTAGATGCAACAGCTACTAATGTACCAGCTGTATCAAAGAAATCTACGAATAATAATGAGAAAATTGCAACGATACACTGTGGATGAGTAAACATTTCGTTGAACCCTCTCGCAAAAGCACCCACTAAACTGAAATCAAAGTTCACTGATACAAGTTTAGTTGGTAACTGTGGCATTCCTTTTAGTCCAAAGAATGAACCAAATACAACACCCACTACTGCAGTAATGATTAAGCCATAAAATACGGCTGCAGGCTTATTCTTTACTAATAATACTAATGTGATTATGATACCAAATATAGCAAGTAATACTGTTGGATTCTTAAAGTTTCCTAGTGCTACAAATGTAGATTCACTTGCCACTACGATACCTGCATTCTTTAAACCTACGAATGCGACAAAGAAACCAATACCTGCACCAATCGCAAGTTTTAACTGTGCAGGAATCGCATTAATAATCATACGACGGATATTTGTCACTGTAATGATGACAAAGATGATACCTGACACGAATACACAGGCAAGTGCGCCTTCAGGTGATAATCCCATCTGTCCTACAATTGTATAAGTGAATAATGCGTTAACCCCCATTCCTGGCGCAAGAGAAACAGGGTAGTTTGCCATTAATCCCATAAAGATGCTTGCGGCACCTGCAGAGATTGCAGTTGCTAAGAAGACACCTTGATGACTCATGTGTGCCTGTCCTAAGATGGCAGGGTTGACTGCAAGAATATAGGCCATTGCTAGGAAAGTTGTAATACCAGCTAGTATTTCAGTCTTAACATTTGTCCCATGTTCTTTTAAGTGAAATAATTTTTCCATTGTTTTCTCCTCTCAAAACAAAGCCCCATTATAGTACATAATTACATTTTATGCAAATATAAAAAAATCCCCTTATAATGGGGATTTATCGTATTTCTTCATGATATCTAGAATAGTATCTATGACTTTTTCAAGTGAACCATCATTTATAATATGATAGTCGCATGATGACATATATTTATCTCTACGTTCTTTATCTAAGGCATAGAGTTTGTCTGGACCATCCTTTAATAGAGGTCTGCCACTTGGATTGACATCCTTCGCAATATCTTCAATTGGACGGTCAATATAGAAAACAACACCATTCTTCTTTAAATATCCAATGTTTTCAGGTCTTTTAATCACTCCACCACCAGTAGAGATGATTTTACCTTCAAGTTCTGATACTTCCTGGCAACATGTTGTTTCATTGTTTCTGAAATAGTCTTCAGAAATTTGAAACATATCTGGAATGGACATATTAAAGCGATTCACAAGATAATCATCAAGGTCAATCATTTCATGACCTGTTTTTTGTGAAAGAATTTTTCCAAATGTTGTTTTACCACTTCCCATGATTCCAATTAAAACGATATTTTTCATGATTCCTTCCTTTCATAGTTACCAATCATTCTAAATGTATTAGTATATGTTTTGATTTCCTGTAAGGCACGCTGGACATGATCCTGATTCAAGTTGCCATCTATATCTAAATAGAAATAGTATTCCCATGGAGATAATGGGAGTGGTCTTGATTCAATGCGAGCCATGTTGATGTTATGTTCTTTTACAACTCTCATGACTTCATAGAGTGCACCGACTTCATGATTGACTGTGAAGACCATGCTGATACGATTGGCAGATGGTCTGATTTCATATTGTCTTGCGATAATGATAAAGCGTGTATGATTGCTTTGATCATTTTGTATTGCCTTGGCAATAATATCAAGATTATAAAGTTTAGCTGCTTCACTAGAGGCAATGGCACCGATATGTTTATTCTGTGCTTCACTGATATATTTAGCAGCTGCAGCTGTATTGAGATACTCATGACCTTCAATATGATGTGCATTTAAGAATTCAGATGTTTGTTTTAAGCCTTGTATATGACTATAGACATCTTTGATATCTTCTAGAGTGGCTCCTTTGATACCAAGCAAGTTTTGATCTATTGTGATAGATTGCTCACCTACAATATAAAAGCCATATTGAGTCAGTAAGTCATAGTTATCATTAATAGCACCTGTAGAAGAGTTTTCTAAAGGGAGTACACCATAGTCTATTTCACCTTTTTCTAATGCCTGATAGACATCTTCAAAGTGAGGGTAGTTGATGCCTTCAATGTCTCCAAACCAGCTTTTCATAGCCTGATTAGAAAAAGATCCTGGAACACCTTGGTAACCTACTTTAAAGTTTTCTTTAATTTCAGTTGCCTCATATTTCTTTAAGGGAATAAAAGTAGACTGATAACTTTTAGAAAGATTCATTGTATCCTGGACAAATGTTTTTGCATAAGATTCTAGAGATTTATCTTCTAAACGATCTACATTCTTCTGAATAACTTCTTTTTCTCTATCTTTCTGGAAAATCTGCATATCATGCGCTAATTTATATGTAATAACATCCTTAGCTACATGCATACGTTTTTCAAATAAAGCAATGATTTCCTTATCGATTGCATCTATTTCTTCTCGACATGTTTTTAAATCTTTCATAGAGCCTCCAACATATCTAATACACCTAGTGCCGCCATAGCTTCTACAACGACAATCGCACGAGGAATGATACATGGGTCATGTCTTCCTACGATTTCTAATTCTGTATTTTTATGTGTTTTCACATTGATTGTATTCTGTTTTAAGGAAATAGATGGAGTTGGTTTAATACCTACCGTAAAGAGTAATGGCATACCATTAGAAATACCACCTGTAATACCACCATTATGGTTTGTAGAAGTTTTCACTTCTTCTCCTTCATAATAGTAGGCATCATTCGCTTCTGATCCTTTAAGTAAAGTGATATCATCTAGATCACCAAATGAAACTGACTTAACTGCAGGAATACTAAAGAGTAATGGTGATAAATGGGCTTCAATACTATCAAAGAAAGGATTTCCAACGCCTGCTGGTAGTCCAGTGACAGCACATTCAATCTTTCCGCCTACGCTGTTGCCTTCTTTTCTAGCTTCTTCGATTTTTTCCTGCATCTGTGCATAAATATCATCATGAATAACAGGATAGTCTTTCTGGTTGAGTTCTTCTAAGTAAGATGGAGTAATATCTAGTGGATAATGCGTATCCTTCACATCTTTAATAGAAAGAATATGAGCACCGACATGAATACCTTTTTCTTTTAAGATTTGTTTTGCGATAGCACCTGCAAAAACGATTGGTGCTGTAAGTCTTCCAGAGAAGTGTCCTCCTCCTCTCACATCATTAAAGCCCTTATATTTAATATAAGCAGGATAATCTGAATGTCCTGGACGCATATTATCCTTTAAATAAGAATAGTCTTGAGAATGCTGGGATGTATTTTTAATAATTCCACATAGTGGTGCACCTGTTGTATAACCATCTAATACACCACTGAGTATTTCTACTTCGTCTGCTTCTTTTCTTTGTGTACTCATCAGGTTTTTACCTGGAGCACGTCTTTGCATATCCTTATTAATGGTATCCATATCTAGCTTAATACCAGCAGGAAGATTACCTATTGTGATTCCAATAGCCTTCCCATGGCTTTCACCAAATAAAGATAATTCGATATGATGTCCCCAATTAGCACTCATGATATTCACCACCTAGAGATGTGAAGTCTTCAAAGAAACCTGGATAGCTCTTCTTAACACAATCCTTATCATCAATAGTAATTGGGCCATTGGCACGTGTAGATAAAATAGCTTCAGCCATACACATACGATGATCATTAGAACTTGTTACTTCTGCTTTGTTATAAGAATGAGATCCTGTAATAGTCATACTGTCTTCTTCTTCAACTGCATCAATACCAGCCGCTTTTAATAGTTCAACAGAAGCAGTGAGACGGTCACATTCTTTAATACGTAAACGTGATGCATTGATGATGTGTGATGTCCCTTCCGCAAGACCACAAGCCACTGATACAACAGGCATCAAATCTGGACATTGTGAAGCATCAATAGTGGCAGGTTTGATTTTGTCGCAGACTACTTTAATACCCGCACTTGTTTCTACAATTTCTCCACCCATCTGTTCCATAATATCTAAAATAGCTCTATCACCTTGTGATGAGTGCATATTCAGATTAGTAAGTGTAATATCACTTCCTAGTAAATCAGCAACTAGATAGAAAGCAGCCTGTGAGAAGTCTGCTTCTACATTATAATCACATGGCTTATAGTTCTGATTACCACGGATCTGGAATGCCTGATAATCATGATTAATAATCTCAATACCAAACTTTTCTAACATATCAAGTGTTAAGTCAATATAGCCTTTAGATTCTAATGGTGTAGTAATTTTAATTAAAGAATCGCCCTTTAATAAAGGTAAAGTGAATAATAAACCACTGATAAATTGTGAAGAAACATTACCTGGTACTTCAAATATATCTGAATGAAGCTGACCATCTAGAATAACATCTAAACGTTCTGAGTCTTTTCTAAGGTATGCAATCTTTTGTTTATCAAAGATATCATAGTATACATCAAGTGGTCTTTGTCCAAGTTTTCCTTTACCTACAAAATGTACACGAGAAAAGTTAACTAATGATAAAGGCATTAAGAAACGTAATGTAGAACCTGATTCATGGGCATCTATTTCTACTCTTCCTAGTCCTAAAGTAATAGAACCATCAATAATTAAAGTATCGCCTTCCTGCTTAATAATAGCACCTAAGGCTTTCATACCTTCTATTGTAGCTTCAATGTCTTCTGAGTAATCAATACCGCTAATACGACTCATACCTGGTGCGAGGGCTGCACAGATAATAGCACGATGGGCTAATGATTTAGAAGGGGGAACCGCAATTGTTCCTTGAAGTGTTTTTGGTGTAATAGTGATTTTTGTCATTATATGTCCTCTACTTCCAGAATCATCTCTTTTTGATCCTTATGTACATAATACTCTCCTATTGTTTTAAGTAAAACAAAAGATAGTGTTGAATTGATGTTTTTCTTATCTAGATCAATGGCTTTAAGTAGTTCTTTTGTAGGGACATTGGCATGAGTAGGAAGGTTATAGTGACTTAAGGCTTCTTCTATACGTTTAGTAGTGCCTTGTTCACATAAACCTTTAAGTTCTGCAATACGTGTGATAGCTACCATACCGATTCCTACTGCTTCACCATGAGAATATTTTTCATAATGGAAATATTGCTCGATTGAGTGTCCAATAGTATGACCAAAGTTCAAGCATAAACGATCACCAAAGTCATATAAGTCCTTTTCTACAACATCTCTTTTGATATCTACACATTTATAGATAATTTCATCAATGTCTTTATAAAGATCATCAAAGTCTCTATAACAAGCTAATTGATCAAATAAAGCTTTATCCTTGATACAGCCATATTTAATGACTTCTCCCATACCATCTGTAATGAAATGAGGATCCAATGTTTTAAGAGTGAGTGGATCAATAAGAACAAGTAATGGATGTTTAAAAGCACCGACTAAGTTCTTTCCTTCAGGTAAATCTACAGCCACTTTACCACCTACTGAAGAGTCAACCTGTGATAATAATGAAGTAGGAATCTGTACAAACTTAATACCACGCATATAAGTACTTGCCACAAATCCAGCTAAATCACCAATAACACCTCCACCTAGCGCAATAAGTAAATCAGTTCTTGTAATCTTAGCTTCTAGTAATTGTGAATAGATAGAAGGAAGAATATCAAATCTCTTAGATGGTTCTCCATGAGGAATGACTACTGTAGAGACTTCATAAGTATCTTTTAACTGATTGACTAACTGTTCTCCATAAAGTGGAAAAACGTTATCATCAGAGACAATAACGATTTTCGCACCTGTGAAGACCTGGGAAATTAGTTCTTTTGTTTTATTTAAGATACCTTGTTCAATATATATAGGATAACTGTCTTTTCCTAAGTTCACATTTAATTTCATTTTAGATTTCCTTTCCAACAACCTTGCCGATTTCTCTTAATTCTTCAATAAGTTTTGTATATTTTTTAGGCTTTAATGACTGAGCCCCATCACATAATGCATGTTCTGGATCATTATGTACTTCAATAAGTAATCCATCACATCCTGCAGCAACACTTGCCTTAGCCATTGGTTCTACTAACCACCATTTACCACCAGCGTGTGATGGATCAATGATTACAGGTAGATGAGTCATTTTTCTAAGTACTGGAATAGCCTGTAAGTCTAGAGTGTTTCTTGTATATGTTTCGAATGTTCTTACACCTCTTTCACATAGGATGACATTCTCATTACCACTTGCCATGATATATTCTGCACTCATGATCCATTCCTGATATGTTGCGCTTAATCCTCTCTTTAATAGGATAGGCTTCTTAACTCTTGCACCTACTTCCTTAAGTAAAGTGAAGTTCTGCATGTTTCTAGCACCAATCTGAACTAAGTCTACCTTTTCATTGAATTCATCAATATCATCAGCACTCATAAGTTCTGATACGATTGGTAAACCTGTTTCCTTCTTAGCAGCTACTAAGTAATCTAGACCAGTAGAACCTAATCCCTGGAATGCATATGGAGATGTTCTAGGCTTGAATGCACCACCTCTAAGCATATTAGCACCAGCTGCTTTTACTTCCTTCGCAATCGCAATAACCTGTTCTTCTGATTCTACAGAACAAGGACCAGCAATAAGAGCCATATGGCCTCCACCTACTTTAACACCATCTACATCCACAATAGTATCTTCAGGATGGAATGCACGGTTAGCTAATTTATAAGGCTGTTCAACTCTCATTACTTTTTCTACAGAAGGTGAAACTTCAATATCTCTAGGATCTACTTTAGTAGTATCACCAATTACACCACAGATAGTCACATCATGACCTACAACTAAATGAGTTTCTAATCCTTTTTCTTCTACCTTAGCCTGGATCTTCTTTACATCTTCTTCACTCGTTTTTGGTTTGAATACAATAATCATAATCTTTTCTCCTCTTATCTTCTACCTGTATAAATAAAAGACTCTCATCCTATAAGGACGAGAGTGTATCTTCGTGTTACCACCTTATTTTATATATCTATCACTAGATATATCTCAACGAGTACTATCATACTCTGACAATATAACGGTTGTGACCGGAAACGCCTAATTCATTCAACGCTCTACTCCAAGATGAATTCAATATCCCTCAAACATCCTTTTACACCAACCAAGGATTCTCTATGCTTCTTTGAGATATCTACTATTTCTTTTCACTGTATTTATACTTAGTAGTTCTTAATTTGTGAACTCATCATACTGAATAATCACACTCATGTCAACTGCTTTTTCTATTTTTCTTATACTTTCACATAATATTTATGTATTATCTAAATATTACACTTTAATTAGATTGATACAATAATAACTAGAACCATTCTTACAATACAGGGCAGGTATGCCTTTTGAGAGTTGATCTACTTTACCAATGACTTCTAATTGATATTTTATTGTTTCACCAGATACAGCATGAATAGTAAGTATATCCCTATTCTTTAATAACTGCACCTGTTTCAATAATGATTCTGGAATGATTATATTCTTATTCTTATAATGTGGAAGGCTTTCTTCATGACTTATAACCCACTTGATATCATTGACTTGAAGTATCGCATATATATCATGTCCATCTATATCTAAATAAGCACCTTCAGATGAAACATATGAATCGGGGATTAATTGTTTTGTTTGATTATATAGTATTTGTATATCCTTTATTTCTTTATTCTGTCGATAGAGCGAATAACCAAATAAAGCACAAGACACTAGGATGCAGATACATCCTAGTGTCATTAATAATTGACTAATCTTTTTCATACCTAAATAGAGTTCCTACTATAAGTAAAAATAATCCTGATAAAGCCATTAATGTGACCCAGTGATTGATTCTTGTAGTATCCCCTGTTTTTACATGAGAACCAGTACTAGATGTACTTGTATTAGTAATAACATATTCTGTTTTTGCATCATTACTACTTACTGATACAATACCCTTATACCCTTTGACATTCTTTTCTTTAATACTGTAGTTCATTACTTGTTCAGTTTTCCATGAATAAGCATAGTTATGAGCCGCATCTAAAGTGATTGTCTTAACAAACGTATTTCCATCATAAAGTTCTACTTCTATTGAGTTAGGATGAGTTGAGCCATTGTCTTTCCACTGTTTAATCATTTTATATTCATGAGAATGAGCTTCTGAATATTTCACAAAATCAATAGATACATCATACTTAGTACCTTGTGGCAAAGAAATAAGATAGGGTAAATAAGTATATGTCTTACCATCTATTACTAAATTATCTGCCACGACCAAATAAAGACCTGTATTTAAGTTTGAATAAGTTAAAGTAGAAGAAGCTGTTGTCTTAGTCACACCTTCTTTGCGTACAGCATATCCTTTTAAAGTCATAGCTACATTTTTTAATTCTTCACTTGTTTCTAGCTTATTTAAATCAATAGAAGTATTTTCTGCATCTTTAAATTCATTGGTATATTCATAACTGCCATCTTTAGAAACACTTGCGACACGATATAAATGAACATTTAGTCCTGATAAACATTCATTAAGTGTAAGTGAACAATTCTTGTTCACATCAACAGCAGTTACCTGGAATAAATTGAATACAGCAACTGATAATATAACTGTAAAACATAATATAATTTTCTTTAAGCTTTTATCCATAATAATTGCTGTCATCACCTTTCTTTATGTTTCTTTGATGTGAGATACCAGATAAATGCAATAATAATTGCGAGAGCAATCCAGAATATATCTAGAATAACTGGATCTGTTTTTACTAGATCTCTTCTAATTCTTAGATTTGTCTTATTGATACGATGCCCTCTGACAAGTAGTCTATGGGTATTAACACCATAAGGTGTACAAGTCATAAGCGTACAATAATCCTGTCCTTCTACAATCTTCAAATCATCTTTTTCTGTAGGAAGAACAGTTTTTATTTGATCAACCTCATAATAAAGAGTTTGATCCAATATCTGAAGCATAAATGTATCACCTATCTTTAACTGATCAATATCTGTGAAAAGCTGTGCACTTGGTAATCCTCTATGTCCAGATATAACACAATGAGTACTTTCTCCACCCACTGGTAAGGATGTACCTGGGATATGTCCTATCGCAATCTGTAAGATTTCAGCATCAGTTCCATGATAAATAGGAAGTGATACATTGATTTTAGGGATTTCTACATAGCCCATCATCCCTGTCCCTGTGACATCTAGAGTCTCATTGTATATCTTTTTCTCGTTGTCATTTAAGGCATACATTGTATGTCTTAGATTTTTGTTGTATAAAGTAGCATCATTCCAGAGCTTTTCATACTGTTTTTCAGTCAGGTCTTCGACCTTTTCTTCATATCCAGCTATAGCCCTAGTCTGATGTCTTTGGTTCCAATAATTACTAAAGCTTGGATAAATAAGCAAGGAGAGTCCTGCAATAAAAAGTATTCCGATAAATAGATTAATTATCTTCTTTTTCATTATAGAATATCTCCTTTCTATTTTAAATTATTTATTTTCAGCTTTTTTCTGCATTACTAAGAATGCCCCTGCTGCAAGAATTAAGATTATACCAGCAACATATAGAATTGTAGTACCCATACCACCAGTACTTGGAAGTTCATCGCCCTGGTAGTTAACAACAGCTGCAGTTAATGTACCTGTTGTTACTTTAGTACTAAATGAAATTTCACCATTAACTGGATTACCATTTAAATCAGTTAACTTTGGATCAGCAGCTTCTGTATCATGAAATGCAATGACATTAAATGTGATTGGGTCCATTGTGTTATACCCTTCTGGAGCAACTATTTCTGTAAGAATATATTGACCATCATCTAAACCTGTGAATTCAAATTTTGTTTTATCAGGATCGTTTTCATCAGAACCAATTGTATATTCTTTTACTACTTTCTTTGTGCCATCTTTAAATACTTTTTCTAATTTGAAGGTTGCACCTGTGAATATTACGGAGTGGCAAGGCCACTCCATACGGTAAAATAAGTCCATCCATTACGCTAGAAAAGTCCAGTGAATCCGTTAAACAAGTCCATCATATTTAATATAAAGATTTGCATCT